>JBKOWC010000318.1:0-3547 GCA_046724215.1 Pseudomonadota bacterium
CGCGGGCGGCAGCGGGGTTTCCGGCAGCCGGTCGCCCATCGGCCAGTCCTGCGTCGCCGGATCGGGCAACGCCGATACCACCGGCTCCGGCGTGAAGTGCACGTCGCTCTCGCCGCGCGGCAGCGTCACGCAGCCCTGGTCGCCGACCAGCCGCGCGCTGCGTGTGACCCCGTTCGCCAGCGTCAGGCTCACCTCATGCGCGGCCGTGTCCACGACCGTCTTCACGACCTTCGTGCGGCTCTCGCGCGGCGAGACGAAGAACCCGTCCTCGTCCGCCGCCGTCTTCAGGTCGCGGCCAGTGATGAAGATCGCCGAGCACAGGATCTTCGCATATCCCGCCGTCTCATGCTCGAGCTGGTCCCCCGGCGGCGGCACCCACGCCGTCGGCAGCTCCGGTGGCGCCGCGCGGGCGGGAAAGGCTGCAAGCAGCGCAGCGAACGCCAGAATGCAACACGTCCCGGATGGCATGGTCATCCTGCGTCCTGCGACAAGCTCAGGATGAGGGGTAGTCTTTGTGGCAGATAAAATGCTCCTCATCCTGAGCTGGTCGAAGGACGCAGGGTGTTCGTCCAAGTCCCCTCACTCATCCGGCGACGGCTCCGGCCAGGGTTCCTTGGCCGCCTCGGCGTACCACTGCTGCATCGCGGGCGTGGCGAGCATCGCGTCGACGTAAGCGCGGATATCGGCGTCGAGGGTACCGCCATAGGTGTCGAAGCGGGTCACGACCGGCGCGTACATGGCGTCGACGGCGGTGAAGTGGCCGAAGAGGAACGGCCCCTCGGCGCCGTTGGCCTCGCGGCATTGGCGCCAGAGCGCCTTGATGCGCCGCTCGTGCTCGGCGGCCACGCCCTCCAGCGGCTTGTGCGCCTTGGGCCGCCGCAGGTTCATGGGCCAGCCATAGCGCAGCTCGAGGAATCCGCTGTGCATCTCCGTCGCCACGCAGCGGGCCAGCCGCCGCGCCTCGCGGTCGGCCGGCCACAGCCGGCGGTCGGGGAACAGCTCGGCCAGATATTCGAGGATCGCCAGCGTCTCCCAGATCACGGCCTTGCCGTGCAGCAGGGCCGGGACCAGGCCGGTCGGCGAGATCTTGGCGAGGTTCGCGGCCGTCTCCGGCGTGCGCAGGCGGATGACGGTCTCCTCGAACGGAATGCCGCACTGCCGGAGCGCGATCCACGGCCGCAGCGACCAGGACGAGAAGCACTTGTTGCCGATGTAGAGATGGAAGTCGCTCATGGATGCTCGGATCCGCTGTTGCGAGAATCGGGGTCAGAGAGGGACGCGGTCACGAGACGGTCCATTGCGGCCGGCCCGGCGTCTTCACGCGGATGCGGTAGAGCGAGGTGGATGCCGTGATGAAGAGGCTGCGGAAATCCTCGTCGCCGAAAGCGAAATTCGCGGTCCCTTCCGGCGTGCGGATGACGCCCAGGCAGGCGGCGTTGGGATCGAACACATGGATGCCGCCGGGTCCGCAGCAGTAGAGGTTGCCGGCGCTGTCGATCTTCATGCCGTCGGGCGCTCCGTCGCCCTCGCCCACGGTCTGCGCCCAGACGGCCCCGCCCGCGAGGGTTCCGTCGGCCTTCACGTCGAATACTCTGATGTGGCCGCGCTCGGTGTCGTTGACGAAGAGGCGCGTCTCGTCGGCCGAAAAGCACAGCCCGTTCGGCTGCGCGAAGTCGTCGGCCAGCAGCGTCAGCGTGCCGCCGGCAGCGCGATAGACGCCGCGGAACGTCAGCACGGGCTCGCGCGGGACGCCGTAATAGTCCATGCGGCCGTAGGTCGGGTCGGTGAAGTAGATGCCGCCGTCGCTCTTCACGACGATGTCGTTCGGGCTGTTCAGCTCCTTGCCGCCGTAGTGGCTGGCGATCACGGTGATGCGGCCGTCGGCTTCCGTGCGCGTCACCCGGCTCGTCGCGTGCTCGCAGGCGAGCAGGCGGCCATGGCGGTCCCAGGTGAGGCCGTTCGACTTGTTGCAGGGCCGGCGGAAGGTGGTCACGCCGTCCTTGGCGTTCCAGCGCCGCAGGTGGTCGCCGGGCATGTCGCTGAACAGCAGGTAGCGCTCCTGCGGCTGCCAGAGCGGCCCTTCCGTGAACAGGAAGCCGGAGCCGAGCGACTCGAACTCCACCGCCGTCCCGACGACGTCGGTGAAGCGCTTGTCCCGGATCTCGATGTTCATGCTTGTCCCCTCCCCTAGTCGGTCAGCGCCACCTCGACGGCGGCGTTGACGACGCAGATGCTGCCGTCGCCGAGGCCGTTCGGCGCCAGCATGCCGCCGGGCGCGGTCTCGACCGTCACCTCGCCATGCGGCAGGACGGCGCGCACCGCCGCCTCATCGGGCCGGCCGGCGCCATCGGGCACCGCGAGCCGCACGAGCACGGCCATCCGCTTGGCGCCGCCGCTCAGGAACGGCCGCAGGCCCGGCAGATAGATGCGGCCGACGGCGTCGCGCACCGCCCGCACCGATGCCTTGGTCGCGTCCTGCCCCTGCAGGTCGACGCCCATGCCGAGTTCGATCAGCACCACCTGCCGCATCGCCGCCTCCCTCGTCTGCCGAAGTGACCGACGACAGGCTGACGGGAGATCGCGCGCGGATCAATAGCCGACGCCAAACGCGCAGGCTCAGTGTTTCACGCGGAGACGAGGAGATTTCGCGGTTCCGTAGGGGCGACCGGCCGGTCGCCCCTACAAGAATCTCCGCGGCTCCGCGCCTCCGCGTGACCTAGCGTGCCCGCGCCCTCGCGCGGCGGGCGGCGATCGGTATCAGGGCGGAAGAAAGCAGGAGCACGAGGCCGGTGAGGCCGGCGCCGGCGGCGACCTCCCAATAGATGTCGACGTCGGCGCTTACGTCGGTGTCGAGCACGTAGTAGGGCGAGGCCAGCGTGACGCCGTGCTTCTGGTATTCGGCTTCGACGATGCCCGGCAGGTCGTTCTCGAACAGCACGCCGCGCTGGGTGAGCGCGAAGGGCGGCGTGTTCGGATCGAAGGTCAGGTAGCCGTTCGGGCCGGCATAGCCGTCCATGTGCGGCCGCAGGAAATAGGCGAGCGGCTGGCTCGGCTGCCAATCGAGCGGCGTGAGCGGCAGATAGCGCTGCGTGTGCTTGTCGGTGTTGTTCGTGGTCTCCTCGAAGTCGACGATCATGTCGGTCTGCGCGACCGCCGACAGATCGACGTGGGTCGTCTGCGGCGCGCGGTGACCGGCAACGTTGACCGCCTCGAAGGTCAGGGGCTGCTGCGACTTCTGGTAGCCGAGCCAGGCGGAGCCGGCCGCGACCGGAATGGCGGCGAGGCCGATGAGCGCCAGCGCCCGCGCCGGGATCTGTTTGGGGGTCGGGCGCGGCGCTGCGGCCGCGGCACGGGTCCGGCCGCCGGTCAGACGCTGCTTCGCCATCGCCAGGCCGCCCAGCAACAGCACGGGCAGCGCCACCACGCCGAAGACCATGGGAAAGCCGTCGGCATCATAGGAGCCGAACCGCTGCACTTCCCACATGGCCACCCAGCGATAGGGGCCGGTGAAGGTGATCCAGCCGTAGAGCATCACCGGCAGGCTCAC
>JBKOWC010000142.1:0-9354 GCA_046724215.1 Pseudomonadota bacterium
CGCAATTCTTCCTCGTGCTCGAGCCGCAGCCGCACCTCGACGGCATGCACACCGTGTTCGGGAAGGTGACCGACGGTCTCGACGTGATGCAGTCGATCGAGCAGGGCGACCACATCAAGAGCATCCGATTCGACGCGTGAGCGTCGCCGGCCCGCCGCTGCGAAGGCGCAGAGCAAATTGGCCCCGCTGACGCGGGGCCAATTGCGTTTCGTCGGCGTTCTGCCGCCACTATCGCTTAGCGTTCGCCGCTGCCCCCGGCATTGCCGCGGTCCGCGTTGTTCGCGTGCGGATTGGCATTGTCGCTGCCCTGGTTGCCGTTGGTCCCGGAGGGATCGACGTGGCCGTTCGGACTGACGTGGTCGCGCTCGGAGACGCCGAAGGCCTGGCCGCCGTGACCGCCGGGCGCACCCTGCGGATTGCCCTTGCCGTCGTCCCAGCCGGCGAGGGCCGGCGCGGATAGGGACAACACGAGCGCGAACGCGGCGATGATAGCAGAACTCTTTTTCATAACTTCCACCACACATTGTTGAGACACGGAGTTCGTGTCTCCGCCACAACGGGTGAAGCGCGCCGAAATTCCGCGGCCGCGGTCGTTAACGATAGATTTTCCATGATCGGCCGCGATCGGCCGCCGGCGCGCCGACCCGGTACGATCGGCAGGAAAGGTCGGACTACGCCTCGGCGCGGGCCAGGCGCTGGACGCGGAAGCGCAGCAGGCGGGACACCCATTTGGTCAGGAAGGTGTTCAGGCGGCCGTTCGGCGTGAGGCCGACCGACTTGAGGATCATGCCGATGCCGCGCTGGATGTGCGGTGGCCGATAGAACGAGTAGGCGCGCCGCAGGTAGGCCCGGATGAAGCGCTTGTGGTCGTAGCGTTCGTCCGCGCAGTTGGCCGCGTAGTACGCGTAGGCGAGTTCGTCGTCCTCGGATTCGCGAATGCGGGAGACGGCCGCGGCCAGGCGCCGCAACGGCCCCACCCCTTCGGCCGCCAGGTAGCGGATGAGGTAGTTGTAGAACAGCTTGTAGTGGCGGAACTCGTCGGCCGCGATGTTGCGGCAGATCTCCTTCAGCACGGGCTCATCCGTGGCGTCCCTAAGCGCGCTGTAATAGGAACTCGTACCGGTCTCGACGATGCAGCGCGACACCAGTTCGCCGCTGCGCGACCCACGTAGCGATTCGGTGCGCCAAGTCTCGATCTTGAAGCCGTCCGTGAAACGCTTGAAGGCGGCATCGAAGTCGAACGTCGGATCGACGATGGCGGCCCAGCGAGCGAGGGCCATGCCGTGCTGCACTTCCTCGCGCGCCCAGTCGTTGGCTACCTGCTGGAACTCGGGATCGTCGTGGAAGATGTTGCAGAGATACTTGGCGTAGTCGCCGCCGTTGGCCTCGACCATGCTGGCGGCCTTCACCACCTTGAGGATTTCCGGATCGACGCGGGAACGGTCGAACCGTTCCCAGGGTATGTCATCGAGCGTCCAGTGCTGCATGCGTGTCACCCGTGCTGTCGCCCGCCCGCGCGTGGCACCCATCCCCTTTTGGTCATTGTGGGGATGCGTCGCGCATTGCGCAAGAGGCATGACATCGCGACAAAGTATAGGACTTTCAACCCCTTGAGCCGCGACCTCCAGGCGCGCAGCCCGCAAGCGAAATCAATAGACCGGACTGTCGAGCGCCGCCAGCTTCGCTTCGGCCGCGGCGATGCGCGACTCGAGCTGTCCGCGCTCGGCGTCGTCCTTGGCCTCGGCCAGATCCTCGCGCGCGTCGCGCATGTCGGCTTCGGCTGCCCCGCGATCGATGTCGGTCACGGGCAGGGCCTGTTCGGCCAGGACCGTGCAGCGCTCCGGCGTCACTTCGGCGAACCCGCCCGCGACGAAGATGCGCTGCACCACCTTGCCCTCCGCGAAGACGGCGATCACGCCGGGCCTGACGTTGGAGACGAACGGCGCGTGGCCCGGCAGTACGCCGAAATCGCCCTCGACGCCCGGCACCACCACCATCTCGACCGGTTCGGACAGCAGCAGCTTTTCCGGCGAGACGAGCTCGAAATTGATCTGGTCGGCCATGTCGGCGGACGCGCCTAGGCAGCCTCGGCCGCCATCTTGCGCGCCTTGTCGACGGCCTCTTCGATGGTGCCGACCATGTAGAAGGCGGACTCCGGCAGTTCGTCGTATTGACCCTCGCAGATGCCCTTGAAGCCCTTGATAGTGTCCTCGAGGGCCACGAACTTGCCTTCCGTGCCCGTGAATACCTGCGCGACGAAGAACGGCTGCGACAGGAAGCGCTGGATCTTGCGTGCACGCGCCACCACCAGCTTGTCCGCCTCGCTGAGCTCGTCCATGCCGAGGATGGCGATGATGTCTTGCAGCGACTTGTAGGTCTGCAGGATGCGCTGGACATCGCGGGCGACTTTGTAATGTTCCTCGCCGACGACGCGCGGATCGAGGATGCGGCTGGTCGAGTCCAGCGGATCGACCGCCGGATAGATGCCGAGTTCGGCGATCTGGCGCGACAACACGGTCGTCGCATCGAGATGGGCGAACGATGTGGCGGGTGCCGGGTCGGTCAAGTCGTCGGCCGGCACGTAGATGGCCTGCACCGAGGTGATCGACCCCTTCTTCGTGGTGGTGATGCGCTCCTGCAGCGTGCCCATGTCGGTCGCCAGCGTCGGCTGATAGCCCACCGCCGAGGGGATGCGGCCGAGCAGCGCCGACACTTCGGAGCCCGCCTGCGTGAAGCGGAAGATGTTGTCGACGAAGAACAGCACGTCCTGGCCTTCCTCGTCGCGGAAGTACTCGGCCACGGTCAAGCCGGTGAGGCCGACGCGCGCGCGGGCGCCCGGCGGCTCGTTCATCTGGCCGTAGACGAGCGCCGCCTTCGACTGGCCGTCGAGCTTGATGACCTCGGACTGGATCATCTCGTGATAGAGGTCGTTGCCCTCGCGCGTGCGCTCGCCGACGCCGGCGAACACGGAATAGCCGCCGTGCGCCTTCGCGATGTTGTTGATCAGCTCCATGATAATGACGGTCTTGCCGACGCCGGCACCGCCGAAGAGGCCGATCTTGCCGCCGCGGGCATAGGGTGCCAGCAGGTCGACCACCTTGATGCCGGTGATGAGCACCTGGGCTTCGGTTGACTGATCGACAAACGCCGGCGCCGGACGATGGATCGGATAGGTCTTCTTGGCGTTGACCGGGCCGCGCTCATCGACCGGCTCGCCGACCACATTGATGATGCGGCCGAGCGTCTCCGGCCCGACCGGCACGGAGATGGGACCGCCGGTGTCGGCCGCTTCCTGACCGCGCACGAGGCCGTCGGTGGTGTCCATGGCGACCGTGCGCACGGTGTTCTCGCCCAGGTGCTGCGCCACCTCGAGCACCAGGCGCTTGCCCTGGTTCTCGGCATGCAACGCATTCAGAATCGCCGGCAGGTCGCCCTCGAAATGCACGTCGACGACGGCGCCCAGGACCTGGGTGATCTTGCCGACTAGGTTCTTCGCCATGGGAGCGCTCCTCTCGTTCTCCGGTCCGCCGCCTACACCGCCTCGGCGCCGGAGATGATCTCGATCAGTTCCTTGGTAATATAGGCCTGCCGCGACCGGTTGTAGTTGATGGTCAGGCGGTTGATCATGTCGCCGGCGTTGCGCGTCGCGCTGTCCATGGCCGTCATGCGCGCGCCCTCTTCGCTGGCTCGGTTCTCGAGCAGGGCCTTGTAGATCTGCACCGACAGGTTGCGCGGCAGCAGCTGGGCCAGGATCTCCGTCTCGTCGGGTTCGTACTCATAGATGGCGCCAGCCAACGCCGTCTCGGCGCCCGCTTCCGCCGCCGGCAGCGCGAAGGGAATCAACTGCTGCTGGGTGACGATCTGCGTCATCGCCGACTTGAACCGGTTGTAGACGATGGTGCAGACGTCGAACTCGCCGGCCGCGAACATCTGCGCGACGCGACGGGCGACGCCGTCGGCGCCCTCGAAGGTGAGTCGCGGCTTGGCGATGTCTTCGATCGTGCCGATGATGAAATCGCCGAAATCACGCCTCAATTGCTCGCGCGCCTTGCGGCCTATGCACAGGATCTTCACCTGCTTGCCGGTCGACCGCAGGTCGCGAATGAGGCGCCGTGCCCCGCGCACGATCGAGGAATTGAATCCGCCGCACAGGCCGCGATCCGAGGTCATCACCACGACGAGCTGGACCGTATCCTTGCCGGTGCCGGCGAGCAGCGCCGGGGCGCCCTCCTGCCCGGCCATGCTCGCGGCCAGCGAACCCAGCATGCGCTCCATGCGCTCGGCATAGGGACGCGCCGCCTCGGCCTGCTCCTGCGCACGACGCAGCTTGGCCGCGGCGACCATCTTCATGGCCGACGTGATCTTCTGCGTCGACTTGACGCTGTTGATCCGGATGCGAAGGTCTTTCAGGCTGGGCATGGGCGATTGGTCAGAATCTCGTAGGGGCGACCGGCAGGTCGCCTGCGGTCCCGTCAGACGCAGTCACGGGCGACCTGCCGGTCGCCCCTACAAGCCTTGCCGACATCACGCGAAGTTCTTCGCGAAGCTGTCGAGAAACGTCTTCAGCTTCCCTTCGGTCGCCTGCGAGATTTCCTTCTCGTCGCGAATGGCCTTCAGGATGTCGGCGCCCTTGGCGCGGACCTCGGAGAGGAAGGCTGCCTCGAACCGCGTGACGTCCTCGGTCTTGATCGGATCGAGGTAGCCGCGGGTCCCGGCGAAGATCGACACCACCTGCTCCTCGACCGGCATCGGCTTGAACTGGCCCTGCTTCAGCAGCTCGGTCAGGCGCGCGCCGCGCGCCAGCAGTTTCTGGGTCGACGCATCGAGATCGGAGGCGAACTGGGCAAAGGCCGCCATCTCGCGATATTGCGCCAGCTCCAGCTTGATCTTGCCGGCGACCTGCTTCATCGCCTTGATCTGCGCCGCCGAACCGACGCGGCTCACGGAGAGGCCGACATTGATGGCCGGACGGATGCCCCGATAGAAGAGCGTCGTTTCCAGGAAGATCTGGCCGTCGGTAATCGAGATCACGTTGGTCGGGATGTAGGCGGAGACGTCGCCGGCCTGCGTTTCGATCACCGGCAGCGCCGTCAGCGAGCCGGCGCCGTTGGCGTCGTTCATCTTCGCGGCGCGTTCGAGGAGGCGCGAATGCAGATAGAAGACGTCGCCCGGGTAGGCCTCGCGGCCCGGCGGCCGGCGCAGCAGCAGCGACATCTGCCGGTAGGCGACGGCCTGCTTCGACAGGTCGTCGTAGAAGATCACCGCGTGCATCCCGTTGTCGCGGAAGAACTCGCCCATCGTGCACCCCGTATAGGGTGCCAGATATTGCAGCGGCGCCGGCTCCGACGCCGTGGCGGCGACGACGATCGAATAGTCGAGCGCGCCGTTGTCCTCGAGGATCTTGACGATCTGCGCCACGGTCGAGCGCTTCTGGCCGATCGCGACATAGATGCAGTAGAGCTTCTTCGATTCGTCGCCGGCGGCGTTGATCCCCTTCTGGTTGAGGATGGTGTCGACGATGACGGCGGTCTTGCCGGTCTGGCGGTCGCCGATGATGAGTTCGCGCTGGCCTCGCCCCACCGGCACCAGGCTGTCGATGGCTTTCAGCCCGGTCTGCATCGGCTCATGCACCGACTTGCGCGGGATGATGCCCGGTGCCTTCACTTCGACCCGCTGGCGCTTCACGTCGGTGAGCGGCCCCTTGCCGTCGATCGGATTGCCCAGGCCGTCGACGACGCGGCCGAGCAGCCCGCGGCCCACCGGCGCGTCGACGATGGCGCCGGTGCGCTTGACCGTATCGCCTTCCTTGATGTCGCGGTCGTCGCCGAAGATGACGACGCCGACGTTGTCGGCCTCGAGGTTGAGGGCCATGCCGCGGATGCCGCCGGGAAACTCGACCATCTCGCCGGCTTCCACCTTGTCGAGGCCGTAGACGCGAGCGACGCCGTCGCCGACCGACAGCACGGTGCCGACCTCGGCCACATCGGCTTCGGCGCCGAAGTTCTCGATCTGCTGCTTCAGAATGGCGGAGATTTCGGCGGCGCGGATTTCCATTATCCGGTCCCTTTCATGGCGAGTTGCAGTCTCTGCAATTTGGTCCGGAGCGAGCTGTCGACCATGCGGCTGCCCACCTTGATGACGAGGCCGCCGATCAGGCCGGCGTCAACCTTTACGTCGATCGCCACTTTGCCGCCCACCGAACGATGGATCGCATCGGCGAGCGCGTGGCGCTGGCGGTCGTCGAGCGGCTTGGCCGCGACGACTTCGGCGTGCAGCTCGCCGCGGCGGCGCGCCAGATCGGCGAGGAACGCGTCGATCATCGCCGGCAGGGCGAAGAGCCGTCGATTGCCGGCGACCAGGCCGACGAATTTGCGCACCAGGTCCGAGCTGCCCGCCTGCTGCAACAACGCCGCCATCGCGCGGCCCTGCTCGTCGCGCGTCCGGCGCGGGCTGCGGATCAGCGAGCGGAGATCCTCGCTGCTGCCGATCATCGCCTTGATCTCCGTCAGATCGGCGGCGACGCGATCGATTGCCTTGTGCGTGTCGGCCAGTTCGAAGAGTGCCGCGGCATATCGCGCCGCGAGCCCGCCTGGGCCGCTGCCTCCGGCTGCCACCTGAAACGCCCCTGCCTTCCCGTGGACGCGACCCTGCTAAGGGTCACAAAACAATGCAGAATTTCTGCCGGCCCAGACCCCCGGGCCGGCGAGCGAGCGGTGTCTAACATATGCGTCCGAGCGTTGCAACGGGCTGCCCCCAAGCGGACAACGACGAAACCGCCGCACTATCGTCATAAGAAACTGTAGGGGTCGACATCGACATAGAGGCGCACCGCGCCAGGGATCTTCACGCGGCCGAGCCAGCCGCGCAACAGCGGCTGCGGCGCGATATCGCGGCGACACTTGAGTAGGAAGCGGCGCCGATGACGGCCGCGCAGGATGGCGAGCGGCGCCGGCGCCGGTCCCAGGACCTGCAGCCCTTCGCCGTGCGGCGCGGCGCGCGCCAGCGCGCGCGCGACGCCATCGACGGTCTCGGCATCGGGGCCGGCCAGGATCAGCGCCGCCAGCCGGCCGAACGGCGGCATCCCGGTCGCGCGGCGATCATCGGCCTCGCGCTCGAGGAAGCGGTCGCGGTCGCCGGCGACGAGCGCCTGCATCACCGGGTGCGTCGGATCATAGGTCTGCAGCAGCACACGCCCGGGCCGTTCGGCGCGGCCGGCGCGGCCGGCGACCTGGTGCAGCAGCTGATAGGTCCGCTCGGCCGCCCGCAGGTCGCCGCCATGCAGGCCGAGATCGGCATCGACGACGCCGACCAGCGTCAGCATCGGAAAATGATGCCCCTTGGCGATCATCTGCGTGCCGATGAGCAGGTCGACCTCGTGCGCCTGCACGCGGCGGATCAGTGCCTCGGCGGCGAGCGGGCCGGCGATCGTGTCGCTCGTCATCACCGCCGTGCGCGCGGCCGGCAGGAGCGCCGCGACCTCCTCGGCCAGCCGTTCGACGCCGGGGCCGCAGGCGGCCAGCATGCCTTCCGCCCTGCAGGACGGACAGGCCGCCGGCAACGGCGTCTGGAAGCCGCAGTGGTGGCATTGCAGCCGGCCGATCAGGCGGTGCTCGACCAGCCAGGTGGTGCAGCGCGGGCATTGCAGCCGATGACCGCAGGCCCGGCACAGCGTCAACGGCGCATAGCCGCGGCGATTGAGAAAGAGCATCGCCTGTTCGCCGGCCGCCAGCGTCTCGCTCAAGGCCTGGCGCAGCGTGGGCGACAGCCAGCTCTGGCGCGGCGGCTTGTCCGTGCGCAGGTCGACGGCACCGATGACCGGCAACAGCGCGCCGCCGTGGCGGTCGGGCAGATGCAGGGAATCGTAGCGTCGCGCCGCCACGTTCTGCACCGTCTCGAGCGACGGCGTCGCGGAGACCAGCACGATCGGAATGTCGGTCAGCCGCGCGCGCACGACGGCCATGTCGCGCGCCTGATAGATGACGCCGTCCTCCTGCTTGTAGGCGGCGTCGTGCTCCTCGTCGACGACGATGAGACCGAGCGAGGGGAACGGCAGGAACAACGCCGAGCGTGCGCCGACGACGACACGCGCCGCGCCCGTCGCGACAGCGCGCCAGGCGACGCGACGCTCTGCCGCCGTGAGATCGGAGTGCCACTGCGCCGGCCGTACGCCGAAGCGCGCGGTGAAGCGGTCGAGCCACTGGGGGCCGAGCGCGATCTCCGGCAGCAGGACGAGCACCTGGCGGCTGCGGCGCAGCGCCGCGGCAACCGCCTCGAAATAGACCTCGGTCTTGCCGGCGCCGGTGACGCCATCGAGCGCCGTCACCGCGAAGCCGCCCGCGGCAACCTTGCCGGCCAGCGCCGCCGCCGCCGCGGCCTGCGCCTCGCTGAGGAGCGGGCCGGCGCCGTCCGCATCCGGCATCTCGAAAGGCGGCGGCGGCGGCAACTGCACGCCAACGATGGCGCCGGCTTGCACCAGGGACTTCACCACGCCGGTGCCGACGCCGGCTTCGCGTGCCAGCTCAGCGGTCGGCCGCGGCGGACCGTCGGCCAGCACGGCGAGGACGCGTTGCCGCTCCGGCGTCACTCTTACGCCGGCCGGCTGCGTCGACGGCGGCGCGAGGGCCCAGGCGGCGATCGGTCGCGGCGGCTCGAGGGCGCCCGGCGCGCGCATGGCCATGCCGAGCACGGCGCCCGGCGGCGACAGCGTGTATTGCGCCACCCAGTCGACGAACTGGCAGAGCACCGGCGGCAGCGACGGCGCCGCCACCCGGGCGGCCACGGCGCGCAGCTTCGCGTCATCGACGTCGCCGCGCCCCTCGCCCCAGACGACGCCGACCACCTCGCGCTTGCCGAGCGGCACGATGACGAAATCGCCGCGCTTGAGATCGAGCGCCGCACCGACGCGATAGTCGTAGGGGCCGGCCAGCGGCAACGGCAGCAGAACGGCGAGGCGGTCCGCGGCCCCCGTGGCGACGTCGGTCGAACTGGCGTGGGGCACGGGCATGCTCTACACTCTGGCGCGAGTCGTGAGACCAGGAAAGCATCCGGGCAGGCTTCATGAAGTTCTTTGTCGACACCGCCGATATCGCTGAAATCCGCGAGCTGGCCGCGACCGGCCTGCTGGACGGCGTTACTACCAATCCCTCGCTCGTCGCCAAGAGCGGCCGCAAGTTCCTGGAGGTGATCAAGGAGGTCTGCGCCGTCGTCGACGGCCCGGTCAGCGCCGAGGTCACGGCGACGACTTATGACGAGATGGTCTCCGAGGGCCGCAAGCTCGCCGACATCGCCAAGAACGTCTGCGTCAAGGTGCCGCTCACGATGCCCGGCCTGAAGGCCTGCCGGACGCTCTCGCAG
>JBKOWC010000099.1:0-8420 GCA_046724215.1 Pseudomonadota bacterium
GCTGGAACAGATGATAGTTGCGCCGGTCGATCACCGTGACCTGTGCCGGCAGGTTGCGGAGAGCCTTGGCGGCCACCAAGCCGCCGAAACCGGCGCCGACGATGACAATCCTCGGACTCGCCGGTTTCGCAAGCGGCGCAGGCGTGCCGCCCTCGCTCGATTGAAGCTCTTCCCGCACGTCGGGGATCGCGCTTGCTGGCAGATTCATCGACACCTCCCGAGATGTCATGCGGGTGCGATGATGGACAAGAGGGCCACGCCGAAGAAATGCCGATTGGATATCGGTTGGATAGCCTGTGGCTATCTCAAGACCATCGCGCAACTGATTGGAATTCCGGCCCCTTCGGCATGATCCGCAGGCCGGGCCGCAGATGCCGGTAGGACAGCTGACGGTGGTCCGCGGGGTTCGGCCCGGGTGCGGCGACCATCAGGACCTCCTCGGCAATCGGTTGAAAGTCGGCGCGGAAATGCACGGAACTCTTGAGGGCGAGGATCTTCTGCGCTGCCGGCTCGATGCCGAGATGCCGGAACACCGCTTGATCGGCCGCCTGCTGCCGGCGGCTGGCCACGACGGCGCGCACGCCGTCGACCGACAGCAGGGCCATCGGGCCGAGCTGCACGCGGCTGCCGCGATAGAAGGGCCCGGTCGCCAGGAAGTTGCCGTCGCCGAGCCGTTCGACGCGATAGGCAGCTTCGTACGGTCGATGTCCCGGCAGTCCGGATTTCGCCCCCAGACCGACGGAGACGATCGAACCTTCGCCCGCGGCGTGCGCGATCGCCGCAACCTCGGGGTCGTAGATGGTCGCAATGATTGAACCCGCGGCACGGTTGCGGACGAGGGCCGCCAGCAGACCTGTCGTGTCCGAGTTGGCGCCGGCGCCCGGGTTGTCCTGCGTATCTGCCAGGATCACGGGGCGATGGGCCCGTTCTGCGATCTCCAAGGCACGCCGGACTGCCGCATCGGGCTCGTACAGCCGCCCGGCATAGTCGGCCTCGTGTGCGGCGATTTCGGCGGCCAGCCTGTCCGCCGCGCGGCCCGCGGCCTCTTGGGTGCGTCCGTAAGCAACCACCGATGGCCCGCAGTCCCGGATATCGGCCAGCGGAAAGCCCGGCGTGTAGGACAGGCACCAGACGTCGCCCTGCTCCATATCGGCCAGACTTCGGTAGATCGACAGGGAGGGCTCCGTCAGCGTGCACTGCCACGTCAGCGGGATAAGGAAGGGCAGTTTGCGGTGCGCCTTCGCGGGCGCGTGGTCGCGGGTGAGGATGCGGCTCAGCTCCATTGCCGCCCGCGCACCGGTCTCGGCCAAGTCGACGTGAGGATAGGTGCGGCAGGCGATCAGCATCGTCGCATGCGCGACCATCGCCTCGCTGACGTTGGCGTGCAGGTCGAGGGTCACGACGACGGGCGTCTCACGGCCGAGCTGCTGGCGGACACGGCGCAGCAGCTCCCCTTCCCCGTCCTCCAGATGCTCGGCCACCATGGCCCCGTGCAGGTCGAGATAGACGGCGTCGACGCGTGCGGCCGCCGCCAGGTCTTCCAGGAGGTCGTGGACGATGCGTTCGTAGGCATCGCGTTCGACATGCGCCGACGGGGTGGCGCTGCACCAGAGGAGCGGCCTCAGTTCATGACCGCCCGCGCGCGCCGCCTCGACGAAGCCGGCGACGGACAGATTGATGCCGGCGACCGCCTCGAAGAGGGACGCGCCGCGACTCAGGCCCGGCCACGCACCGGCGGTCACGAAGTCGGCGTAGCTCGCCTTGGAGGGCGCAAAGGTGTTCGTCTCGTGCGCGAAGCCGCCGACGGCAATGCGCGCCATGGCGAAGGTCCGCCTCAGTCCTTAAGGGTCGCTAGATATCGGCGTAGGCGTGAACCTCGGCCTTGCCGCCGGGATGGCAGACGGCCCCCTTCTCGGCATCACTGACGGTCTGCGCATAGCGCCACAGCGCACCCGACTGGTAGTCATGCTGGCGCGGCTTCCAGGCCCGGCGGCGCTTCTCCAGGTCGTCCTTGGAGAGATCGACGCGCAGGATGCCCTTGGCGGCGTCGATGTGGATGGCGTCGCCGTCCTTCAGGAGGCCGATGGGGCCGCCGACGGCGGCCTCTGGTCCGACATGGCCGACGCAGAAGCCGCGGGTGGCGCCGGAAAAGCGGCCGTCAGTGATGAGCGCGACCTTGTCGCCCATGCCCTGGCCGTAGATGGCGGCGGTCGTCGCGAGCATCTCGCGCATCCCCGGGCCGCCGCGCGGGCCTTCGTAGCGGATGACCAGCACGTCGCCGGCCTCGTACTTGCGCCGCCGCACGGCCTTGTAGGCGTCTTCCTCGCAATCGAAGCAGCGGGCGCGGCCCGTGAAGACGAGGTTCTTCATGCCGGCGACCTTCACGATGGCGCCCTGGGGCGCCAGGTTGCCCTTGAGGCCGACCACGCCGCCGGTCGTCGACAGCGGCGTCTTCGTGGAGCGCACGACGTCCTGGTTCTTGGGCACGCGCACCCGGCGCAGGTTCTCGGCGATGGTCTTGCCGGTGACGGTGAGGCAGTCGCCGTGCAGGTAGCCGCCCTCGAGCAGCGCGCGCATCAGCACGGGCACGCCGCCGACCTCGTAGAGGTCCTTGGCGACGTAGCGGCCGCCCGGCTTCAGGTCGGCGATGTAAGGCGTGCGCTTGAAGATGACGCAGACGTCGTGCAGGTCGAAATCGATGCCGGCCTCGTGGGCGATCGCCGGCAGGTGCAGACCGGCGTTCGTGGAGCCGCCGGAGGCCGCCACCACCATCGCCGCGTTCTCCAGCGATTTGCGCGTAACGATGTCGCGTGGGCGGATCTTCTGCTTCAACAGATTCATCACGGCTTCGCCGGATTGCTCGCAGAAGGCGTCGCGCGAGTCATAGGGTGCAGGCGCGCCGGCCGAGCCCGGCAGCGCCAGGCCGAGAGCCTCGGAGACGCAAGCCATGGTGTTGGCCGTGAACTGGCCGCCGCAGGACCCGGCCGACGGGCAGGCCACGCTCTCGATCTCGTGCAGCTCCGCGTCGCTGATCTTTCCGGCCGAATGCGAGCCCACGGCCTCGAAGACATCCTGCACGGTGATGTCGCGACCATGCAGGCGGCCCGGCAGGATCGATCCGCCATAGATGAACACGCTCGGCACGTTCAGGCGCACCATGGCCATCATCAGGCCGGGCAGCGACTTGTCGCAGCCGGCGAGCCCGACGAGCGCGTCATAGCAATGCCCGCGCATGGTGAGCTCGACGGAATCGGCGATGATCTCGCGGCTGATGAGCGAGGACTTCATGCCGGCATGGCCCATGGCGATCCCGTCGGTGACGGTGATGGTGGTGAACTCGCGCGGCGTACCGCCGGCGGCTTTGACCCCCTTTTTCACCGCCTGGGCCTGGCGACCGAGGGCGATGTTGCAGGGCGCCGCCTCGTTCCAGGTCGTGGCCACGCCAATGAAGGGCTGGGCGATCTCCGCCTCGGTCATGCCCATGGCGTAGTAGTAGGAGCGATGCGGCGCGCTGGCCGGCCCGACCGACACGTAGCGGCTCGGCAGTTTCGCCTTATCGAACTTGGCTTTTGCGGCCATCTGGAAATTCCCTCGTCGAATCAGTCCCTTGACGCGGAGCATAGCGACGCCCTCCGGCCCCCTCCAGCCCTTTGTTCGGCGCCCGTTTTGCCGCCACTCTAGCGGGATTAGGGTGCCGTCGCGACGCCGCCGCGCTCGGCCGTCAGGGCCGGCCGCGGTCCCCTCGCCACGATCTTGCTCGGCTGCTGCAGCAGCAGGAACGGCGAGACCGGGGACGTGTCCGTGATGATCAGGTGGAAGGTCACGGTCTCTCCGGGCCGCACCACGCCGCCGTGAAACGACACGGAGTCATAGGGCTCGTCGACCTCGTCGTTCAGCGGGAACGCGCTCGACGTGAAGGGACGGCCGACCGACGACGCCTGCCCGAACGACAGCCCGTCGCCGTAGGGACTCTGCTGGTCGAGAACTTCGCGCAGCTCCATTTCGAACAAGTTCCAGTCGTCGCTGCTCTTGTTGGTGACGACCTTCTCGAGCGCGAAACCGGCAAGATGGTGGCTGCCGACCCGGTTGCCGAATCCGGCCGAGAAGCCCTTGATCACGAGGATCGCTTCCTGCGGACCGGTCACGTCCTCCGCGACGACGAACGGATCGCTGATCGTCCCCGAGCCGGAAACGCTGGTGACGGAGAAGCCGCCCAGCTCGTCGCTGAAGGTAATGCCCGACGACGACAACGGCGCGGCGACGCCGGACTCGCTCCGAAGGGCGAGGGCAACGGCGAAGGCCAGCAGTAACGGACGTCGCGGGCGCATGACGCCCCGATTATTCGTCGATAACCGCGACGCGGTAAAGCCGGGGCGGTCAGGCGGCCGCGAGGCGATCGCGGGCCGCCGTCAGCTTCTGCAGCGCCTGTTGCGCCTCGGCCAGACGGTCGCGCTGCTCCTCGATGACATCCGGCGGCGCCTTGGCGACGAATTGCGCGTTGGCGAGTTTGCTCTCGATCTTGCCCGCTTCGCTGGCGAGCTTCGCGATATCCTTGCTCAGCCGCACATGCTCCTTGCCGACGTCGATGACGTCGGCAAGCGGCAGCATGACCGTGGCCTCGTCGACCACGAGCTGCACGGCGCCCTTGGGGGCGGCCCCGCCATCGACGGTCACCGCGTCAAGACGCGCGAGACGACGGATCAACTCGAGATGCGTGGCGAGGCGCGCGCGCGTGGCCGGCGCGGCATCGCGCATCAGCATGGTCAACTGCGCCGCCGGCGGCACGTTCATCTCGGCGCGCACGCCGCGGATTTCAGAGATCAACCGAATCACCCAGTCCAGCTCGGCGGCTGCCTCCGCGTCCACCTTCACGCCATCGTGATTCGGCCAGGACGACGTGATGAGTGACTGATCCTGACCGCCGATCTGTTGCCACAGCTCTTCGGTCAGGAACGGCATGAAGGGGTGCAGCATGTGCAGCAGGTGGGAGAGCACCCAGGCGGCGGTGGCGCGAGTCTCGCTGCGCGCGTCAGCGTCGTCGCCGTCGAAGATCGGCTTCGTAAATTCGATGTACCAGTCGCAGAACTCGCCCCAGGTGAAGTGGTAGAGCGCATTCGCGGCATCGTTGAAGCGGTAGCCGCCGAGCGCTTCCCGCACCTGCCGATTGACGAGGCTCGTGCGGCCGACGATCCAGCGGTTGACGTTCTGCCGGCACGCATTCGGGTCGAAACGCGGATCGAGGGCGCAATCCTTGCCGAGGCAATAGCGCGTCGCGTTCCACAGCTTGGTGGCGAAGTTGCGGCTGCTCTCGACGCGCGCTTCCGAAAATTTGATGTCGCGGCCCTGGGCGGCCTGCGACGCCAGCGTGAAGCGCAGGGCGTCGCTGCCGTACTCGTCGATAAGGTCGAGCGGATCGAGCACGTTGCCCTTGAACTTCGACATCTTCTGGCCGCGCTCGTCGCGCACGAGGGCGTGGATGTAGACGGTGCGGAACGGCACGTCGCCCATGAAGTGGATCCCCATCATCATCATGCGGGCGACCCAGAAGAAGATGATGTCGAAACCCGTGACCAGCACATCGCCCGGGTAGTAGCGGGCCAGAAAGGGATTCGGCTCGGGCCAGCCGAGCGTCGAGAAGGGCCACAGCGCCGACGAGAACCAGGTATCGAGAACGTCGTCGTCGCGCCGCAGCGGCACATCCTTGCCGTAGTGGGCTCGTGCCGCGGCGACAGCCAGTTCCTCGCTCATCTCGACGAAGATGACGCCGTCGGGCCCGTGCCAGGCCGGGATCTGGTGGCCCCACCAGAGCTGGCGTGAGATGCACCAGGGCTGGATGTTGCGCATCCATTCGAAATAGGTCTTCGTCCACTGCTCCGGCACGAAGCGCGTCCGCCCCTCCTCCACCGCCTTGATGGCCGGCTCCGCCAACGTCTTGGCGTCGACGTACCATTGGTCGGTCAGCCAAGGCTCGAGCGGGACATTGCCGCGGTCGCCGTGCGGCACCTTATGGACGTGGTCCTCGACCTTCTCTATCAGGCCTTGCGCCTCCAGGTCGGCGACGATGCGCTTGCGCGCCGCGAAGCGGTCGAGCCCTCGATAGGCCGCAGGCGCGTTCTCGTTGATGGCGGCGAAACGGTCCAGGATGTTGATGCGCGGCAGGTTGTGGCGGCGGCCCACCTCGAAGTCGTTGAAGTCGTGGGCGGGCGTGATCTTGAGCGCGCCCGTGCCGGTTTCGGGATCGGCATATTCATCGGCGATGACGGGAATCTCGCGCCCGGCCAGCGGCAATATCGCGGTCTTGCCGACCAGGTCCCTGTAGCGCGCATCGTCGGGATGCACGGCCACGGCGGTGTCGCCCAGCAGCGTCTCCGGCCGCGTGGTGGCAATGACGATGTGGCGGTCCCGCTCGCCCTTGATGGGATAGCGGATGTGCCAGAGATGGCCCTTGACCTCGGGATTCTGCACCTCGAGGTCGGAAATCGCGGTCTGCAGCTTGGGGTCCCAGTTCACGAGGCGCTGGTCGCGGTGGATCAGACCCTGCTTGTGCAGGTCTACGAACACCTTGCGGACGGCATGCGACAACCCTTCGTCCATGGTGAAGCGCTCGCGCGACCAGTCGGGCGAAGCGCCGAGACGGCGAAGCTGGCGCGTGATCGTGCCGCCGGAATGCGCCTTCCATTCCCATACCTTCTCGATGAAGGCGTCACGGCCGATCGTGGTGACGTTGCTGCCCTGCTTCGCGGCGGCGCCGGGTCGGTCGAGGACCACGCCCTTCTCGGCCAGCTGGCGCTCCACCACCGCCTGCGTCGCGATGCCGGCATGATCGGTGCCCGGCTGCCACAGCGTGTCGAAACCGCGCATGCGGTGATAGCGGATGAGGATGTCCTGCAGCGTGAAGGTGAGGGCGTGCCCCATGTGCAGACTGCCGGTCACGTTCGGCGGCGGCATCATGATCGTATAGGGCGGCGCGTCTGAATCCGCATGGGCGGCAAAGGCGCGCGCCTTTTCCCAACGGGCATACTGCCTGGCCTCGACCTCGGCCGGTCGAAACGTCTTATCCATCATGCCATGGTCCTTCTCGCGGTCGCGTGGCGCGTGCTCTCGGCACCGCACGCGACCGGGACATCGCCCCGCGGAGTACGACTATTCGACCCGCCGGACCACCCGGTCGATCGCTTCGCGGACCATGCGCTCGACGATCCGCGAGAGGTTCGCGTCGAGCCATTGCTTGAGCATCGGCTCGACCGCCTCGCGAACGAGTTCGTCCACGGTCTTCGCCTGACCGGCCGGTACGTCCCGCGTGCGGCTTACGCTCTGCGCCAACTGCGCGAGCGCGGCAGTTGACGCGGCTAGGGTCTCCTCGGAAACCACATCGGGTTTCTTGTATCCTTCGGCTGGCACGGAAATCCTCTCTTCTGCTTTCGGGGACTCGGTGGGCGGAGACGTCTCCGCCGGGCTTTGCGACGCGGACGGGCTTCGGTCCGGCACCAAGCCGACTGGTTCAGCGGCGGTGGCAGTCGCCGTCGCCAGCGGTTCTGGAGACGGCGCGGGTGTCGACGGGCCATCCTCGGGGGCAACGGGAGCCGCTGCATCGGAGGTGCCGGCGGCACTCCCCTCGGGGGCCAACCAAGATGGCACCGGTGGCTGCGACGACCCGGCCCTTGTCGCCCCGGTGTCGCTCCTGCTGTCCGCTTCGGCCTCGCCGGGCTCGGCAGCCTGCAGGCTTACGATGCTGCCGTCTTCGCGCACCATTTCCGTGAGGACCAGAACATCAGACTCCGCGGCCGCTGCCGCTGCCGTATCGGCCGGACGCTCGGGCATTCCTCCGGCCCCGCCGCGCAGCGCCCCGGCCTCGCGCGCGTCGCGCTCGCCTTCGGCAATGATGCGCCGGATGGAGGCGAGGATTTCCTCCATCGACTGTCCCGTATCACCTCGTGACTGGCTCATCGCTGAGGACTCGCGCCCTGCCGTCGCGGTTCACGCCGGACTGCTAGCAGTAGAGCCGACCAGCGCTCCCGTCAACCGGCCGCGTCCCGTCTCGCTGCCGCGGGCGATCGGTGCGGCCTTCCTAGAAAGAGAAGACCGGTGCAGTCTCGAACCCGGGCAGGCGCGGAACCGCGGCGTCGAAGGTCGTTCGTCCGGCGACGATTCCGCGGCTGCGGGTGAGCAAAGTCGCGCGCCCGATGCGATCGGTGTTCCGCACAGCGACCAGACGGCCGCCCTCGCCCAACTGATCGATGACTTGGGCTGGAATCTCGTCGACGGACCCATCCAAGACGATGATGTCATAGGGCGCCTGCCGCGGCGCGCCGGCGGTCAGCGGGCCCTCGACGATCGCGACGTTGCCGATGCCGAGACCGGCCAGCGCCTCCTTGGCAGAGGCCGCCAACTGCGGGTCGCTTTCGAGGGCGATCACGCGA
>JBKOWC010000201.1:0-11843 GCA_046724215.1 Pseudomonadota bacterium
CTGCGCGGCCAGGATCATCCGTGGGTCTCGCGCGGCGGCGTGAAGCTCGCCCATGCCTTGGACCATTTCGCCATCGATCCGGCCGGCGGCATCTGGCTCGACATCGGCGCTTCGACCGGCGGCTTCACCGACGTGCTGCTGGCGCGGCACGCGGCCAAGGTCTATGCCGTCGACGTCGGCCACGGACAGCTCGCCTGGAAGCTGCGGCAGGACGCACGCGTCGTCGTGCTCGAGCGGACGAATGCACGCCACCTGACGCGCCGCGAGGTGCCCGATCCGCTCGCCGGCATCGTCTGCGACGTCAGCTTCATCGGGCTCGAGACCGTGCTGCCGGCGGCGCTCGCCCTCGCCGCTCCCGGCGGCTCTCTGGTGGCGCTGATCAAGCCGCAGTTCGAGGTGGGCCCGGCCGAGGTCGGCAAGGGCGGCATCGTCCGCGATCCCGCGCTGCACCGCCGCGTCTGCGCCCGCATCGCCGATTGGCTGGCCGGCCGCCCGGGCTGGTCGGTGCTCGGCGTGACGGACAGTCCGATCACCGGCACCGGCGGCAATCGCGAATTCCTGATCGCCGCCCGCCGGAACGCCGCCTAGATCACCGGTGCGGCGCGATGGCCGGCAGCTCCAGGTCGTGCGCATCGGTGCCGTCGAGCGTCGGCGCCAGGATCCGGGCCACCGGCTCCACGATCCGCGCGAGACGCGACAGCGCCGCCACCTCGCCGGCGGTGCCGTCGCTCGCGGCGCCCGCCTCCAGCAGCTTGCGCACCGCCTCGAGACCGCTCGGGGGTGGCGGGAATTCGACCAGGCGGATCTCGGCGTCCGGCGCCAGCCCGGCCGCCTCGCGCGCCAGCTTCAGCGCCGTCGCAAAGCCGCCGAGTTCGTCGACCAGTCCCTTGGCCTTGGCGTCGGCCCCGGTCCATACCTGTCCCTTGGCGACGTCGTGGACGCGCTCCACCGGCATGTTGCGCCCGCTGGCGACCTTGCCCATGAAGTCGGCGTAGACCTGGTCCAGCTCCTTCTGCAGCCGGTTCCAGCTGTCCAGCGAGTAGTCGTGGTTCTCGCTCTCGACATCGGCATTGGCGCCGGCCTGGACGCCGTCCCAGGCAACGCTCAACTTGGTCCACAGGTCCGTCAGCACGACCTTGCCGCTGACGACGCCGATCGAGCCCGTGATCGTGCCGGGTTGCGCCACGATCTTGCGGGCGGCCGCCGCCACGAAATAGCCGCCGGAGGCGGCGACGTCGCCCATGGAAACGATCACCGGCTTGCCCTTGTCGGCGGCGCGTTTCACCTCGCGCCAGATCGCATCCGAAGCCACGTAGGATCCGCCGGGGCTGTCGACCCGGAAGACGATCGCCTTGACGCTGGCGTCGTCGGCGGCGTCGCGCAGCGCGCCCGATACCGCCGCGGAGCCCATGCTCACGTCGCCGAACAGCGGATTGGGCTTGCCCCCGCTCAGCTGAACCGGACCCAGGCCGTAGACGAGGGCCACGTGCGGCGCGTCGGCCGGCGGCGTCAGGCTGCTGGCATAGTTCGCGACCGTCATCTGCGCGACGTCGGCGCCGAAGCGTTCCTTCGCCGCCTTGTCGGCCTCGTCCCAATAGCCCAGGTGATCGACGAGGTGCTCCTTCTGCGCGTCGTCGGCTAGGAACGGGCCGCGATCGATGAGCGCGCGGGCCGCCGCCGGATCCATCTTGCGTCCCTCGGCGATCCCGGTGGCGATCTGCTCGACCCAGGAGTCGACGAGGCGCTGGTAGTTCTCCCGCACGGGCTGCGGCATGCTCGCATTGGTCAGCGGGTCCATGGCACCCTTGTATTCCTCGCGCTGGCCGATGCGCGCGACGATGCCGAGCGAGTCGAGCGCACTCTTGAGATAGGGGCTTTCGAGCCGCACGCCGGTGAGCCCGACATCGCCCGAGGGTTGCAGCCAGATCTCGTCGAACGCGGTGGCGAGGTAGTAGTGGGTGTTCCCGTTGCCGCTCTCGCCGAAGGACTCGGCGAAGGCGATCGCGAACTTGCCGTGCTGGCGGAACGCCCGGACCGCGTCGCGGATTTCCTGCGCCCGCGCCATCGCGAGATCGCCACTGCCGAGCCGGGCGACGAGCCCCTTCACGCGGGCGTCGCGGCCGGCGGCGTCGAGGCCCTGGACGAGGTCGCGGATGGCGAGGCCCTTGCCGAAAGATGTCCAGGCCAACGGACCCGCCGCGCCGCGCTCGGTGATGCCGTCGGCCAGATCGAGCGTGAGGACGACCTGACCCGGTACGCGGTGTTCGACCGTGGGGAAATAGAACCACGCGATGGCCGAGGCGATCGTGCCGAGCACGATGATGCCGCCGACGATCGCGAAAAAGCCAAAGATGATCCGGCGTATGAATCGTACGACGCTCATGGGGGCCAACACTGTCCTTGATGTGGTCGATGGGTCGCGGCGGCCGCATCATAGCGGCCGTGGATCGCGCTGTCCCGCCTGCCACGGAGTCGCAGCGATTCTGATATCGAGCGGCAATGGTCCGGTGATGTCGATCCCGTCGGTGCGGACGGCGCAGGAATAGCAGATGGCCTCGACGCCCGCCGTCATTGCTCGCGTCAGGGCGGCGGCATAACCGGGATCGATGTCGGCGGCGATCGCGAAGCGCGCGCAGTCGCAGCGTTGAACGACATACAACATGACGGCGCGATTGCCGGCCGCAACCATGGCCGCGAGTTCGTCAAGATGCTTGGCGCCGCGGACAGTCACGCAGTCGGGGAATTCCGCCGCGTCGGTCCGCTTCAGATGCACGTTCTTGACCTCGACATAGCACGCTGGCCGGCCGTCGCGTTCGAGGAGAATGTCGATCCGCGAACCGCGGCCGTAGCCGACCTCGCGCCGAAGCCGCTCGTAGCCGGCGAGTTCCGCGATCGCCCCGCGCCGGATCGATTCCGCGGCGAGCGCGTTCGGATGGCCGGTGTTGATCCCGACCAGCTGGTCGTCGATGCGGATCAGCTCCCACGTATGCCGCAGCTTGCGCGCCGGATGAGCAGCGGCGGACAACCAGATCTCCGACCCCGGCGCCGCCACCCCCAGCATCGACCCCGGGTTGGGACAATGGACCGTCGTCACGGTGCCGTCGGGCCACGCGACGTCCGCCAGGAAGCGCTTGTACCGGCGCACGAGACGGGCCGGCAGGAGCGGGTGCGGAAATTCCATGCGGGCGGCGGGGCTGGATCGGTAGGAATTGGCGAACGGGATGGCGCCGACCCTAGCGAACCCGACGGCCGCGGGGCAAGGCTCTCGGGCTCAAATAATTAACCATGATGAATACTTTACTAATTTTTGCTTGATATTAACCAATTCTTAACTCTATGCTCACCGTGAAGTAAAGTTGCATCGAGGCGTCCGCGATGTCGTTCGTGTCGGCAATCTTCTTCTACGGCCTCCCGTTCCTCGGTGTCGTGGCGGTCATCACCCTGGTGCACGAACTCGGCCACTTCATCGTCGCCCGTTGGTGCGGCGTGCGCGTGGAAGCGTTCTCCGTCGGCTTCGGCCGCGAGATCGTCGGCTGGACGGGCCGGGAGGGCACGCGCTTCCGGCTCTCGCTGCTGCCGCTCGGCGGCTACGTCAAGATGTTCGGCGAACAGGGATTCATCCGCGAGACCAACGGGCGCATCCGGGTCTTGAATCGCGAGGAGCGGGGGCGCTCGTTTTTCCACAAGTCCGTGGCCGAACGTGCCGCCATCGTCTTCGCCGGACCGCTGGTCAATGTCGTCTTCGGGTTCCTCGTCATCGCGCTCCTGGTCTGGGCCAACGGGATCAACGTGACGACACCGACAATCTCCGCGGTCCGCGCCGGCAGTCCCGCGGCGCTGGCCGGCCTCCGGGCCGGCGATCGCATCGTTTCTGTCGACGGCAGCGCGGTCGAGCGCTTCGAGGCGGCCCTGGCGGCGATGGCCGCCCATCCGGATCGGCCGGCGGAACTGGTCGTGGCGCGCGGCGAAGCGATGCTCACCCTGCGCATGGCGTCGCCGCGGTCGGGTGAGCCGGACTTGGGCCTAACGCCCGGCAAGGCCGCTCCGCAACGGGTGGGCGTCGCCGGCGCGATCGCGGCGAGCGCCCGCATCACCGGCGACTTCCTTGCCGACAACGTCGCGGGCGTGGCGGAGATCGTATCCGGCCGGCGCAGCCTCGACGACCTCGCCGGCCCGGTGCAGATCGCCCAGATCAGCGGCGAGACCTTCATCGACCTCGGCTTCGGTGCCCTCGTCCTGTTGACCGCACTCCTGTCGATCAACATCGGCTTCGTCAACCTGCTGCCGATCCCGGTTCTCGACGGCGGGCATCTGGTCTTCCTTGCCATCGAGTTCTTCCGGCGGCGGCCGCTCAGCCCACGCGTCCTCAATATCTGCTCGCTCGGCGGGCTGTTCGCGATGCTTGTCATTTTCGTCTTCGTCACCGGCCACGACATCGCTCGCGTCTTCGGCTGATTTCGCGCCGTTCCCCACGACCGGGTTGCAAACCCTGCGTCTTGGTATCACATTAACCATGTCGATCGCCGATTTGCATTTTTGCCATGACGAAATTCATTGCCGCGTTGGCCTTAGCTGGCTTGCTCGCCGGTTGTTCCTTTTTCTCTAAACCGTCGAACAACAACTGGACCAAGGCGTCGGGCGCTGAGGATCAGACGGCGTCGGACCTGAGCGCCTGCCGGCAACAGGCGGACGCCGTGATCAAGCGCGACGCCGACATCGATCGGGATATCAATTCCGCCCGGCAGTCGAATTCGGCCGATACCGACACCCAGGCCTTCCTCAGCGGCGTCGACAACTACGATCGCGAGCAACGCTTCCGGCGCATCACCTCGGAATGCATGCGCCAGCGCGGCTACGTCCTGCCGGAGAAATCGCCGCTGCCCTTGCCGTCGCCGTGATCCGCCGGTCATGGCCGAGAGGCGTATCGTCACCGCGGCGGTCCTGATCATCGGCAACGAGATCCTCTCGGGCCGGACGCAGGACGTGAACCTGGCCTATCTGGCCAAGCGGCTCAACGCGCTCGGCGTCCGCCTGCACGAGGCGCGGGTCATCGCCGATGTCGAGGCCGACATCGTGGCCGCCGTCAATGCCTGCCGCGCGCGCTATGACTATGTCCTGACTACGGGCGGCATCGGCCCGACGCACGACGACATCACCGCCGAGTGCGTCGCGAAGGCATTCGGGGTGCCGCTGGTCCGCAACCCGGAAGCCGTCGCACGGCTCGAGCGGCACTATCAGCCGGGCATGTTGAACGAGGCGCGCCTGCGCATGGCCAATACGCCTGAGGGCGCGACGCTGATCGACAACCCCGTGAGTACCGCACCGGGATTCCAGATCGGCAATGTCTTCGTGCTGGCGGGCGTGCCCGCGATCATGCAGGCGATGTTCGAGGGCCTCAAGAATCGACTCGTCGGCGGCGCGCCGGTGCTGTCGCGCACGGTGAGTGCGTTCGTTCCCGAGGGCACGATCGCCAAGGGACTCGGCGAGCTGCAGGGCCGCTATGCGGACCTCGATATCGGCAGCTATCCCTATTTCCGGCAGGGGCGGTACGGCGCCAGCTTCGTGCTGCGCGGAACCGAGCCGACCCGGATCGACGGCGCCGCGGCCGAGCTGCGGGCGCTCATCACCGGCCTTGGCGCCGATCCGATCGAGGGCGAACCGGCCGATCGCTGACGGCCGCTACGGAGCGCCGTCGCGCAGTTCGAGAAGGCGGTACGCCGCCAGCCACAGCATGAGCACGTCGCGCCAGTCGCCCGGCTCGAGGTCGGCGTGGGCGAGGTGGTCGACCAGGTAGAGATGGCCGCGTCCGGCCGGCAGGGCGGCCGCCAGGTTGCTGCTCTCGCCGGCGGGAATGATGCGGTCGTCGCGGCCGTGCACGAGGATCACGTCGCGCGGCGCGCCCGCCAAGTTGCGCTTCTTGAGGTCGAGCGCCACCAAGCTGTCGCGCAGATGTTCGGGCAGGGCGGCGATGAGATCGATGGCCCGGTCGGGATCGTGGTTGGCGAGCAGCGCATAGACGGCGTGCCCCTGCGGCCCCAGCAAGGGGACGAGATCGCCGACGTCGGCGGCCGGATCGGCGCGGCGACGGGCGGCGATGGCCGTGAGCGTGACGCGGTCGCGCATGTCCATCACCGCATCCGAATTGGCGCCGACGAACAGCCATTTCCCGTAGTCGTTCGGCGTTCCCGGAACCCAGGCTTGATCGGGCCGTTCGCGGTAGAAGCCGGTGGTGAAATAGGTGATGACGGCGTCGACGTCGTAGTAGCCGCCGATGCCGACGAGAAAATCGACTTGCCCCTGCAAGGCCGGGTCGAGCGTGGCCAGGAGCGCCGGCCCGACGGCATACGAGATGGCGGCGATGCCGACCGGCCGTCGCGCACCGCCTGCGCTCGCGACCTGTCCTTCGGCCTGGATCAGATAGCCGAGCGCGTCGGCGATCTGCCGGATGTTGTCGGCGCTTACCCGTTGCGCGCGCAGACTGGCGATGTCGGGGACCAGGACGGCAAAACGGGCGCGCGCCAGAATGACCGCGAGGTCGACCAGGCGGCGGTCATCCTTGCCGTCGGGCGCCAAGCCGGGCACCAGCAGAAGCGCCGCTCGCGGCGTCGCACCGGCGAGATACAGATCGGCGGCATAGCGCCGGTCGGCCGCGGCAAAGACGACGCTCTGCCGCAGCGATGCCACCTCGCCCGGATCGACGGCCGCGGACGCCGCGCTGGCGCCGAGGTCGTCGAGCAGTTCCATCGTCTCGATCGCGCGGCGGCTCGGCCGCAACGCAGCGCCGGCCCCGACGAGGAGCATGACGGCGAGAAGGACCAGGACCCGGCGGCGCGCCATGACCTCGGATCTTGCATAGGATCGTGGTCGGATTGTGGAGACATCGCGGCAGATGCGCTAGGACCGAGGGTTGAGCGGTCCGGGGGCGGGGTCTAGTCTCGCGCCCGCCGGACAGTGCGCCCGCTTGGCGAAATCGGTAGACGCAAGGGACTTAAAATCCCTAGGCCGGCAACGGCTGTGCCGGTTCGAGTCCGGCAGCGGGCACCAGCTTCCACCGCGGCGTGCGACCGACGTCGCCGAGTCGATCGGCCGCACGAACGCTACGACAACGAGCTCAGAAGTTGAGCGTATAGCACTGCGTGGTCGTGCCGACGTTGCACAACTTGAGGCGGGCACCCTTCTGCAGGATGAAGGCATAGCCGGTCCCGGAACTCGAGAAGAACTTGATGAACCAGCCGCTCAAGATGTAGTGGCGCACCGTGTCCGACAGCACGCCTTCCTGCGCAACAGCCGCCGGCGCTTCGACAAGGCCCAGTGCGAGGGCGAGAGCAACCAACAGCATGGCGCTTCTGACTTTCCGTTTCATTCTTCCTCTCCCTGACATACGGCTCCGGCGGCCTGTTGGCGTCGATGCATCCGGTTGGTCGATGCTCCGGCGCCTGAGCACTAGACCAATTCGGAGGATGTCCGGCATTGTATCGTGATCCTCACAGGATGTCATCCAGACTAAACGCACGTATCGGCAATTGTTAACAAGCAAAACAACCGCGCTTGCTGGAAACATTTCTTTCGTTTTATGGTTAACGGCCGTCGATTGTTCTGAATCCGAGGACATGGGAGCTACCGGCGATGAAGCTTTACACCTACTTCCGCAGTTCCGCGGCCTTCCGCGTCCGGATTGCACTGAATCTCAAGGGGATCGCCTACGAGGCCGAGCCGGTCCATCTTCTGAGGGACGGGGGACGGCAACGGACGGCCGCCTTCGCCGCCGTGAATCCCCAGCAGCTGTTGCCGGTCCTCGAGCATGACGGTTATTGCCTGACGCAGTCGCTGGCGATCGTCGAGTATCTGGACGAGGTCGCGGCGGAGCCGCGGCTGCTGCCGCCGGATCCGCTCGGACGCGCGCGCGTGCGCTCGCTCGCCCTCGCCATCGCCTGCGAGATCCATCCCCTGAACAATCTACGGGTGCTGCAATACCTGACGGAGACGCTCGGATTGTCGGACGAGCAGAAGAACCGCTGGTATCGGCATTGGGTCGAAACGGGCCTCGCGGCAGTGGAGCGCCGCCTGGCGGTTGAACCGGAGACGGGCGGCTACTGCCACGGCGACCGGCCGACGCTGGCCGACTGCTGCCTGGTCCCGCAGGTCTTCAATGCTCGACGCTATGGCTGCGACCTCTCGGCGGTGCCGACGATCCTGCGTATTCACGAACAGTGCATGGCGCTGGAGCCGTTTCAGAAGGCGTCGCCCACGGCGCAGCCCGACGCGGAATAGCGCGGTCGATCAGAGCGTCGTCTGGTGCTTGGCCACGGCGTGCTCCCAGACCTTTGCGGGGTCGCGCGCGAAGATCAGGTCGGGATCGGCCGGCACCACGTACCAGGCACCCTGGGCGATCTCCATCTCCAGCTGATTGGGCCCCCAACCGGCGTAGCCGAGCGCGAACAGGAATTTCGACGGGCCGTGGCCGTCGGCGATCTTGTCCAACATGTCCGGCCCGCTCGACATCGCCATGTCGCCGGCGACCACCTCGTCGCCGCCGAGCATCACGTCCCGGCTGTGGAGCACGAACCCCAGTCGCGGCTCCACGGGTCCGCCGTAGTGAACCGTCAGACTGCCCTTCACCGCCGCATGGTCCTTCTTCATGAGATCGAACAGCTCGGCGAAGGTGACGTCCTTGACCGGCTGGTTGACGATCAGTCCGAGCGCGCCGTCGGCGTTGTGCGCGGCGATGTAGATGACGGTCTTGGCGAACTGCGGGTCGTCCATCTTCGGGGTGGCGACGAGCATCTGCCCGGCGAGACTGCCATTCGGCGACTGCTCGTCCGCCGCGCTGTCCCCGGCCGCAAGGCCCGCAGGGGCAATGGCCAGAGCCAGCAGAACAGCCAGCATCCGCAGCCGCGGAGCGCGCCATGCGCAAGCTGCTCCCGCCCGAGGCGGGCGTTCCACCGCGGCCGTACCCGGCAGTCTATCCCACAGGCGCATCGAAGTTTCCCTCACCATGCGCTGACGGCCAATCTAGCCGATCGAATGTGGGTGCGCCATGTTCAGCGTGTGGCAAGTTGCGGCCGCCCGTCGCGATCGGCGATCACGTCAGCGACGCCGCGACGAAGAGTCACAGCACCGCACCACCGCCGAGCGATTCGCGGAGCTGCCGGACGCGCTGCCTGTCCTCCTTCTGCTGCAGCTGATGCTGGTCGACGCAGTCTTTGAACTCATCGGTGCCGGGCGTCATGCCGGGGCCGCTGCAGTCCTGCGTGTAGTCGACCGCGCGCGGCGAGGAGGTGGTGCAGCCGAGAAGGGCGATAACGGCGGCCAGGACGAGATATCTTGGCACGATGCGCAAAGCCTGCTCCACATCCGCGGAGCCCCTGCATAGCAGTGCGGAACGCTGCGGTCATGTTCCAAATGCCGCCGCGCCCGGCCGCGGTGCTTTGACGGCCGCGCGCTTGACAGCGTCCTGTCGAAAGTCGACATTGTTATTGTATGACAATTCGATCCGGTGGGGCGCGGTGTCGGGTCTGGTCTCCAAGTCTCGGGCGCGGGTCGACGACCGCTGGCGCGCGCCGCCGCGCGCTGCCGCCGGCGGGAGCTTTCCGCGGCAGAGCCTGCACGGTCGCGTGGCCCAGGAGATGGGCCTGCAGATCGTCCGCGGGACGCTGCGGCCCGGCGATCCGCTGCCGATCGAGACCCGGCTGAGCGCGCAGTTCGGCATCAGCCGCCCGGCTGTGCGCGAAGCCATCAAGATCCTGGCGGGAAAGGGACTGGTGCAATCGCGGCCCAAGACCGGGACGCGCGTGCGTCCGCGGCAGGATTGGAACTTCCTCGATGCCGACGTGCTGACGTGGCAGCTCGCGGTCGCGCCCGCCGGCAAGATCGTGCGTGAACTCTTCGAGTTGCGGCGCGTCATCGAACCGGCGGCGGCAGCCCTGGCGGCCGCGCGGGCGCCGGCGCCGCATCTGCGTCGCCTCCGCGCCGCCTACGAGGATATGGTGACGGCGTGCGATCAGGAATCCGGCTTTCTGGAGCCGGACATGCGGTTCCACCGCACGATTCTCGAAGCCGTCGACAACGAGATGCTGCGTTCGCTGGCCACCGTGGTCGACACCGCCCTCTCGCTCAGCCTGCGCCTCTCCATCGACAATCCGCGCGGCCAACGCTATTCGCTGCCGCTGCACAAGGCCGTGCTCGACGCCATCGCGCGGCGGGCCACCGTGCGGGCGCGGCAAGCCATGCTACGCTTGATCGAGGATGCCGAGCGCGACGTTCGCCGGGTGATCCGGCGGCGCGGCGGCACGGCCCGCGGATCCGGGCCGCGGCCGCGGGCGAAGCGGGGGAGTTAGGGTCGTGGACGCCACCGATGCACGCTATCCGAGCCTGCAGGACCGCGTCGTGTTCGTCACCGGCGGTGGCTCGGGCATCGGCGAAAGCATCACCGAGCACTTCTGCGCCCAGGGCGCCCGCGTCACCTTCGCCGATATCGCGGCGGCGCCATCGCAGGCGCTGGTCGCCCGCATCGCCGCCCGCGGCCAGCGGGCGCCGCGCTACATCGAATGCGATCTGAAGGATGTCGCGGCGCTGCAGGCGGCGATCGCCCGGGTTGGGCGGGAGGACGGGCCCATTCGCGTGCTCGTGAACAATGCCGCCAACGACGATCGCCACCGGACCGAGAACGTCACCGTCGACTACTGGGAAGACCGCATGCAGACGAACCTGCGGCACCAGTTCTTCGCCGCCCAGGCGGTCCGCCCGCAGATGCGCGACGCCGGCGGCGGGTCGATCGTCAACCTGGGCTCGGTGAGCTGGATGATCGGCGAGGGCGACTGCATCGCCTACGTCACCGCCAAATCGGCCGTCGGCGGATTGACGCGGGGCTTGGCGCGCGAGCTGGGGCCTGAGAAAATCCGCGTCAATTGCGTGGTGCCGGGCTGGGTGATGACGAAGCGCCAGCTCGACCTCTGGGTCACGCCGGAGGGCGAGAAGCTGATCGACGCCAGCCAGTGCCTGCCCGGGCGGCTCTATCCGCCGGACATCGCGCGCATGGTGCTGTTCCTGGCGGCCGACGACAGCCGCATGTGTACGTCGCAGAATTACATCGTCGATGCCGGCTGGGTGTAGACGATGGGGAGTCGAAGTCCGACATGACGATCGGCAGCGTGACCGCCGAGGCTTGAGGTCACGAACAACAGCGAAGAGCAGGGAGAAGCAGAGCATGGCAATTCGCAAACTGAAATGGATGTCGGTGGCCGCGCTGGGTCTTGTCGCGGTCCTCGGGACGGGCTCGGCGGCCTTCGCCAAGGAGCTTCGCATCCTCGCCTGGCAGGGCTATGCCGACGACGACTGGGTGAAGGAGTTCAAGGGCCAGTGCGGCTGCGACGTCAGCGTCGTCTTCATCGGCACCGACGACGAGATCTGGGCCAAGATCAAGGGCAGCGAGGGCAAGGACTTCGATCTGTTCGCCGTCAATACCGCGCAGCTGCAGCGCTACATCGATGCCGGTCTGACCACGCCGATCGATCTCGACAAGATCCCCAACCAGAAGCAGACGTTGCCGCGCTTCCAGGATCTCAGCAAGATCACTGGCGTGATGCGCGACGGCAAGGTGCATTCGGTGCCCTATGCCTTCGATTCGATCGGCATCATCTACGATCCCAAGAAGGTCGCCAGCCCGCCCGACTCGATGACCGTCCTGTGGGACCCGAAATACAAGGGCAAGGTTCTCGCCTATGACAATGGCGAGCATAATTTCTCCTTCACCGCGCTGACGCTCGGCATAGCCGATCCGTTCCATCTGTCAGCCGAGGACATGGAGAAAATCAAGGCAAAGCTCAGCGCGCTGAAGCAGAATG
>JBKOWC010000272.1:0-18758 GCA_046724215.1 Pseudomonadota bacterium
GCGAACGGATCGTGTCATAGAACCTCCAAGATAGAAACATTCGACGTTAGTTGCCATGTAGTGACATTGTCAACACATCCCTGATGGCGGCGCGCACACGCGGCGATCCGCCGCCCGCAGGTTCAGCCTTGGTCCTGCCGCTCGGAGATGCAGGAATGTCGCGCAATACTACTCGATTTCCGGCTCCCGGCGGGCGGCACAGTGTCTATTTTCTGGAGCTTTTCGCGCGGCAGCCGTGCGTCCTCAACGGGGCCGGGTTCCACAGATTCACTTTCGGAATCTCGATCCAAATGAGGTAGGCAGTTTCCTGTACAACCTTGGACGATACCTTTTCGAAAAAGGGCGATGTCATCCAGACGAATCACGCGGTCGAAGGCCTATCGCCCGGCGAGCGATGGCGGTGCCGCATCGAACAGTCCCGGGTACCGCCGCAACGAGTAGTGATCGACATAAATCCTGGTCCCGCGGCGGCCGGCGTTCGGTCCAATTTCTGATCAGATCAGGCCGCTCATCCCCGACCGAACCTCCGCTCGGCGTCGATGGCGAGGCCGAGGCCGACGCTGCCGAAGCGGTCGCCGTCGACCGGCCGTGCGTTCGGCACATGCGCGAGGATGCGCTCGCGCACGGCGGGAATGCCGGTCGAGCCACCGGTGAGGAAGATCGATTGCAGGCGCTCCGGCCCGACCTCCGCTGCGCGGCAGCAGCGGTCGACGGCATCGAGAATCCGCGTCGTATCCTCGTCCACCGCGTGACCAAGATCGGTGCGCGTGACCGTCACCTCGATCGCCGGATGCAGCGGCAGGCGCAGCGCCGCCTCCGCGGCATCCGAGAGGGCGATCTTGGCGGCTTCGACTTCGCCCGCGATCTGATGGCCTTTGTGCCGCGTGAGGACATACATCAGCCGGCGGACGAGTTCGGGATGGTCGGCCGTCGGCAGCACGGTGCGCAGATAGGCGTGGTTCTGCGGCGTGTAGAGGAACTGGATCTTGTGCCAGGTCGCGAGATCGTGGAACAGGTGCCGCGGCATCGGCAGCCGCTTCGGCCCGAGCCGGACATCGTAGCCCAGATGCGGCATCGCCCGGTCGATGCTGAGCCGGCGATCGAAATCGGTCCCGCCGATATGCACGCCGCTGCGTCCCAGGATGTCGGCGGCGCGGTCGCTCTGCCGGGCGCGCTGCGGCGACAGCCGCGCGATCACGAAATCCGACGTGCCGCCGCCGAGATCGACGACCAGCGAGAGTTCCTCGCGGTCGAGCGACTGCTCGTAGGTGAGTGCCGCGGCGATCGGCTCGAACTGCGTCTCGACATGGCGAAAGCCCTCGCTCTTCGCGATGGCCACGAGTTCGCTTTCGGCCTGGCGATCGGCGGCATCGTCATCATCGACGAAGCGCACGGGACGGCCGAGAACGACACTGTCCAGGCCGCCGCCGCGTCCCGCCAGGTACCGCTCGGCCACGGCTTTCACGTGCCGCACGAACAGGCCGATGATGGCGCGGATCTCGACACGCTTGCGCTGGACCAGCGTCGTCTCGTTGATCAACTGGCTGCCCAGCACGCTCTTCAGCGCGCGCAGCAGGCGGCCTTCGGCACCGTCGACATAGGTGCGCACGGCATCGCGCCCGTAGCGGACGACGTGCTCCTCGAAGTCGAAGAAGACGGCGCTCGGGAGGGTGACGGCGTCGCCCTCCAGCGGACAGAGCATCGCCCGTCCGTCGAGATGGAGGGCCAGAGTCGTGTTGGACGTGCCGAAATCCAGTCCACAATAGGCCGCAGACATCGCTCGAACCCGATCTCGCTCGCCGGAAGTGCCGCGGATTAGAACAAGAGCCGCGCGGCGACCTGGGCTATACCGGCCGCCAGCAGCACCGGCAAGGGGTTGAGGCGGGGACGGAGGCTGAAGGCCAGCGCGGCCAGCGCCGCGATGATCCAGACGGACGCCGAGCCGGAAGCGGCGCGCAGCACGGTGAAGGCGCCGGAGAGGATGAGGCCAGTCGCGATCGGCGCCAGGCCGCGTTCGATCGTGCCGTGCCAGGCGCTGTCGCGATGGCGGCCCCAGGCAAGGCTGGCGGCGTAGGCGAGCAGCGACGACGGTAGGAAGAACGCGAGCGCCGCGACGGCCGCCCCGGAGACGCCGGCCACCTGCCAGCCGATCAGCGCCGAGAGCAGCGAGCCAGGGCCCGGCGCCGCGCGCGAGATCGCGAAGAGCTCCACGAACTCCTGCTGCGTGACCCAGCCATGGACGCCGACGACCTGCGCCTCGATACCGGGAATCACGCTTTGGCCGCCGCCGACGGCGAGGAGCGAGAGCGGCGCGAACACCGCGAACAGCTGCCAATGTAGATTGTCGCTCACGGCTCAGCGCCTTCGCCGGGCCAGCGCGACGCCGACCGGTGCCAGACAAAGCACCACCGGAATCATCGGCCAGCGCAGCAGGCCGACCAAGCCGAAGACCGCGAAGACCAGCACGGGCGCCCAGCGACCTCGCGAGGCGGCGTGGCGCGCGGCCCGGAAGCCGACGGAGAACGTCAAACCGATCGCGCCGGCGGCGACGCCTTCGAGCAGGTCATGGAGCCAGGGAAACTCGCCAAAGCGCTGCAGGACGGCGCCCAGGACCACCACGGCGATCGTCGGCGGCAGCAGCAGCGCCGTGACGGCGACGACGCTGCCGAGCCAGCCGCGCAGGCGCTGCCCGATATAGACCGAGAGATTGACGATGTTGGCACCGGGCATGATCTGGCCGAGCGTCAGGCCACTGAGGAATGCGTCCTCGGCCAGCCAGCGGCGGCGGTCGACGACCTCGCGATACATCCAGGCGGACAACCCGCCGCCGAAGCTGGTGATGCCGATGCGCGCGAACAGGCGCGCGATCTCGGCAAGCGGTACACGCGGCGGCGCGCCGGTTGCGACATCCGGTTCGGTTGCATCCACCCTCGTGTCCATGCCTCAGCCTTGCGCGATCCGCTCCTGCGCCGCGCCGAGGGTCGCCTGCCGGCGCCGCTTCGCGACGGCCGACATGCCGAGCGACACGGCGGCGCAGGCGAGCAGGCCGGCCGCGATCGGGCTCCGCAGGAACACGGTCGGATCACCGCTGGAGATGGTCATGGCCTGACGGAACGACTGCTCCAGCGTGTGCCCGAGGATGAGGCCGAACAGCAGCGGCGCCTTCGGGATGTCGAGCTTGCGGAACGCGTAGCCGAGCAGGCCGAAGACCAGCGCCAGGAAGAGATCGAAGGTGTTGTAGTTGAACGAGTAGACGCCGGCCGACGCGATGCCGAGGATGATGCAGAGCAGAACGCCCGGCGGCACGTAGAGGATGCGCGCGAGCACGCCGACCAGCGGCAGGTTCAGCACCAGCAGCATCATGTTGCCGATATACATGCTGGCGATCAGGCCCCAGACGAGGTCGGGATGGCTGTTGAACAGCATCGGCCCTGGCTGGATGCCGTACATGATGAAGGCGCCCGTGATGACGGCCGTGGCGCCGGAGCCGGGGACGCCGAGGGCCAGCAGATGCACGAAGGCGCCGCAGGTGTCGGCGTTGGTCGCGGCTTCCGGCGCGGCGACGCCCTCGATGGCGCCCTTGCCGAACTGCTCGGGATGCCGCGAGACCTTCTTTTCCAGGATGTAGGAGAGCATCGCCGCGATGGTGCCGCCGAGGCCGGGCGCCGCGCCGCAGAAGAAGCCGACGCCGGCGCCGCGGAAGATGGCCGGCCAGGCGCGGCTCCATTCCGCCCGGCTGAACCAGAGCCGGCCCTTGACGCGGACGATGTGGAGCGTGCCCTCCATCGTCCCTTCGACCATGCGGCTGACCTCGGCGATGGCGAAGAGGCCGACGACGACGACCAGGAAGTTGACGCGATCCTGCAGCTCCATGAGGCCGAGGGTGAAGCGCGGCACGCCGCTCTGCAGGTCGATGCCGACGGTCGCCAGCAGGAGACCGAGGAAGGTGGACATCAGGCCCTTGGCCAGGGAATCGCCGGTGAGGGCGCTTACCGTGGAAAGGGCGAAGAAGATCAGGCCGAAATACTCGGTCGGCCCGAAATGCAGCGCCAGCGCGGCCAGCGGCACGGCGACGAAGGCCAGCGCCGTGACGCCCATCGTGCCGGCGATGAAGGAGCTGATGGCGGCGATGGCGAGCGTCGAGGCGGCGCGCCCCTGGCGGGCCAGCGGGTAGCCGTCGAGCACGGTCATCACCGCGGCGGCGTCGCCCGGCGTGTTCAGCAGGATCGCGGTGACGGCGCCGCCATACATGCAGCCGTAGTAGATGCCGGCCAGCATCATCAGCGCCGTCGTCGGATCCATGCCGAAGGTGACGGGGATCAGCAAAGCGATTCCCGCCGACGGACCGATACCGGGCAGGTGACTGATCATGGTGCCGATGAACGTCCCGATCAGCGTGTAGAGCAGGTGCGTGGGCGTGGCCGCGACCGCCAGCCCATGCAGGAGACCATGCCAGCTATCCATCGTCGTCCCCCTCAGACCGGCAGCGGGCCGGTCGGCAGCGGCACGCCGAGGAGGAGGGTGAACAGGGCATAGATCACCGCGGTGAAGCCGACGGCGACGATCGTGTTGGCGACGTGATGGCGGCGGTGGAAGTGGCTGAGCAATCCCAGCAGGAAGATCGGCGTCGCGATGAGGTAGCCGAGCGCGTCGAAGGCGAGATAGTAGACCGCCGTCCAGGCGACCATGGCGCAAAGGACCAGCTGCCGGCGCCGGTCGACCGGGAGCGCTGTGCGCGCCGCCGCCGCAGCGAATTCCACCGAGCGCGATTTCTTCCAGGTCTCCAGCAGCAGCAGGATGCCGGAGAGGATCAATCCGCCGCCGACGAGGGCGGGAAAGGCCTTCGGTCCGAGCGGATCGCCGATGCGCGTCGACGGCAGGGCGGTGTCCGCCCACAGGTAGACCAGCGCCCCGACGATGATGCAGGCGGCAAGCGCGGTTTCGGCTCTGAGTGCCCTCATGGTTCCTCACCTGATGCAGGGGTTGGTGGGGCGTTGGCGCCCTCTTGTCGTCCCGACGCTGATCCGGTCGGGCCTCGAGTCAACCGGCAGATGGTCCGACCCCTTTCGGATCACCTGCCGGTCCGACGACTATTCGGTCTTGTAGCGGCCTTCCTTGACGACCTCGGCGATGGTGCCGTCCGGCGCGCGGAACTTGAGCGCGCCGGTGCCGGGCGCCGACAGGATCTCGCCGCCATAGGCCTGGATCTTCGCGGCCGCCGCTTCCTGATCATCGACGGAGATGCCCCAGTGATGCAGGCGGGGCCCCGGTCCGGCGAGCTGCGCCTCGGCCGCGTCCTCGCTGTCATAGACCATCAGGGCCAGGTCGATATGCCCGTCGGTCAGGTGCCGCGAGATGTGCTGACCGTTGCGACCGGTCTTCGTGTGCTTGAAGCCGAAGACCTCGGTGTAGAACTTGGTCGCCTGCTCGAGATCGTTGACCTTGATGGCGAGGTGGACGACGCGTGACATAGCTACCTCCGTCGATGATAAGCGTCCGATGTCGATGTCATTGCTTGGCGAGGCCGAGATCCTTCAACAGGTCCGCCAGGCGGGTCTGCTCCGAGTCCAGGAAGGCACGCACGTCCTTGCTGTTCTTGTAGTCGATGGTCCACAGATTGCGCTCGGCGGCGGCGGCCCATTCGGGCGACGACGTCGCCTTGCCGAGGGTATCATCCCACCAGGCGATCTCGTCGGGCGTCATATCTTTCGGGCCGACCAGCACGCGCCACGTGGAAAACTCGACGTCGAGGCCCTGTTCCTTCCAGGTCGGAATGTCCGCGAGGTCGCCCTTCTGGCGCATCGCGGCGGGCAGCCCGATCATGCGGATCTTGCCGGCCTTGCTCGGGCCGAGCACGACGGCCGCCGGCGTGACCGCGACGGTGATGTGACCGCCCATCAAGGCCGTCGCGGCCTCGCCCCCGGAGTCGAAGAACACGATCTTGAGCTTGGCCGGATCCTCGCCCGCGGCCCTGAGAACGAGCGCGGCGGCGATGTGACTCTGGCCGCCGGGCGAACTCGAGACGCCGACGGTGACGCCGGCCGGGTCCTTCTTCAGCTCGGCGACGAGGTCCTGGCCGGTCTTGATCGGCGAATCGGCGGCGACCGAGAAGATCACCTGCTCGGTCAGCAGCTGCGCCAGCGGTGTCACGTCGCTCAACCCGATCTCGCTCTGGCCCGTCAGCCGGTTGGTGATCAGCGGCAGGGCCTGGACCACGGCATAATGGCCGTCGCCCGCATGGGTGTTGATGTAGGCGATGGCGACCGTGCCGCCGCCGCCGGGCCGGTTCAGCACGGTCAGCGGCTTCGCCGACAGCTTGTCCTGCTCGACGATGCCCTGCAGCGTGCGGCCGGCGAGGTCGAGGCCGCCGCCGGGGGCGCTCGGCACGACGATCTCGATGGCGCGGCGCGGCTGCCAGGCGTCGGCGGCGGCCACGCCGGCGATGCCGACGGCGGCGGCGCTGCATATCGTGATGATGGCGGCGCGGCGTGATCTCAGTCTTGGCATGGATGTCCTCCCGTTGCTTTGCAGGCTTTGTCAGAAATTGAACTGGTCGAAGGTCGTCGCGGCGAACAGCGCCTCCAGGGGCACGGGACCGTCGATCAGGCCGTCGGCCTCGGCGTAGCCGATCAGGGCGTTCAGCTCGTTGCGGTTCTTGTCGATGCCGTAGGGCCAGAAGTCGTCGCCCATCAGCGCGCGGACGCGGGCGAGCTCGTCGGCCATCCAGGGATGCGTGACATGCGGCGTGTCCATCCGCGACAGTCCTTCCACCGCGACGGCGCGCGCCTTAACGAAGGCGGCATAGACGTTGACCGGCAGCCAGCGGTGCTGCTCGACCAGCGAGCGGCGGATACCGATCACGTGCATGAGCGGAAACAGCCCGGTCTTGCTGTAGTACGCCTCCTCGGCTCGGCGATAGTCCGGAAACAGGCGCTCGACTTTGGCCCCATTATTCCAGCAGGACGGCGCCCGCGGCGAGATCACCGCATCCAGCTCGCCGGCGGCCAGCATGGCCGTCAGTGTCTGGCTGCCCCCGATCGGCTCGACCTTCAGGCCGTTCTTCAGGTCGAGCGGGACGCGCGCCTCGCGGCCCGCCTGCTCCAGCCCGCCCATCCGCCAGGCGACGTCGTTGCGGCGGAGGCCGTATTCGTCGGCCAGCATGCCACGGGCCCAGACGCCCGCGGTCTGCTGGAAATCGGGTACGCCGATGCGGCGGCCGCGCAGCGCCTCCGGCCGGTCGATGCCGTCGTCGCTGCGCACATAGATCGAGGAGTGCCGGAAGGCGCGCGACACGAAGGCCGGAACCGCGACGTAGTGACTGCTGCCGCGCGCCGTCGTGAGCAGGTGGGTGCACAGCGACAGCTCGGCGATGTCGAATTCCTGGTGCCGGAAGGCGCGCTGGAAGATCTCCTCCGGGCGGCCGCGCACGGCGTTGATCCGACAGCCTTCGATCGTCACGCGCCCGTCGAGGAGCGGGGCGGTGCGATCGATGTCCTGGCAGCCAAGCGACAGTTCCAACATCCCGTTCGCGCTCCCACCTGTCGTTCACGCGACCCTGTTCATCGCTGGCGCCGCCCCCGCGCGACGCCAGGCAAGCCTTTCCCGTTGCCAAGCCCGCTTGCGCGAACCGGCCCATCCCCGACTCCCGATGGCAGATCCCTGTGAAGAGCGCCAAAAAAGCGGCGGCGCTCCTCGGCTGCTCGAGCGGCCCCTACACGCTCACTCGATCGTGCCCATCTCGGTCTCCCTCCGCTGGCGTTCCGGCGCCGCCTTTGCGAGATCATCCAGGGCGCGCAGCATGCGGGCCTTGCCGTTGCCGACATGCCGTGCGCCGACATCGTAGCTGCGCAGGCTGTCGCGCGCCTCGATGGCGGCGACGATGTCGCGATGTTCCCGGTTGGATTCGAGCAGCGCGCCGCGCTGCACCAGGCCATGCCGGCGGAACAGGTGGAACTCCTTCACCGGGCCGCGATAGAGCTTGAGCAGCCGGCCGTTGCCGGTGGCGCGCACGATGTAGTCGTGGAACTCGAGGTTGAGCGGATAGAATTTGCCGAAGTCGGCGGCTTCCGCCGCCAGCTCCATCTCGTCGACGAAGCCGTGCAACTGCGTCAGGTGCCCGGCGGTCGCGATCGGCGCCAGCAGCGAGGCGGCGAGGCCCGTGAGGCCGGCGCGCAGGTCGTAGACCTCGATCGCGTCGGCCTTGGTCAGCTGCGTGATGAAGACGCCGCGGTTCGGGATCAGGCGGACGAAGCCGAGCTCCGCCAGCGCGCGGCAGGCCTCGCGCACCGGTCCGCGGCTGACCTGGAGCTTGTCCGCGACGGCCTTCTCGTTGAGGTGCTCGCCGGGGCCGAGCTCCCCGCTCAGGATCATGCGCTCGATCTCGTGCTGCACGACCGCGGTCAGAGAATGGGCGCGCAGCGCCGCCACCGTTGGCATGGAGGGCAGGGACTCGTCTGCGTCTGCAGTCATTTGTCTATTGTTGATTGCCTTATGTATATTGTCAACAATTTTATTAACGTCGCTGCCCGCGGCGACCCTAGCGTTTGCGCGGCATCCGGGCGAGCAACCGGTCGGCCAGGCCCGGCGGCAGGCTGGCGAGGAACCAAGTGGTGGCGTACATCGGCCAGGGAAAGGCGATGCGGCCGCGGTTGGCCGCGAGGCCGCGCCGGACGATTCCGGCGGCGCGCTCGGCCGTCATCAGGAACGGCATGGGGAATTTATTCTTGGCGGTCATGCGGCTTTCGACGAAGCCCGGGCAGATGACGGAGACCTCGACCCCGCTCTGGGCAAGGTCGCCGCGCAGGCCCTCGCCCCAGACGCGTACCGCCGCCTTGCTGCCGCAGTAGGTGGGCGCGCCCGGGAAGCCGCGGAACGAGGCGAGCGAGCTCATCAGCGCGATCTGTCCGCGGCGGCGTTCGACGAAGCGCGGAATGAGCGGCAGCACCGTGTTGAGCACGCCCTCGAGGTTGACGGCGAAGATGCCGCGCGTCTGCCGCTCGTCCTCGTGGCCCTCGTCGGTGCCGCCGCCGATGCCGGCATTGGCGATGACCAGATCGATCGGGCGGGCGGTGTCGACGTCGTCGATCCAGCGAGCGACGGCGTCGCGGTCGGCGACGTCGATGACGTCGCTGCGCACCTGCGCCCCCTTCTGCGCGCAGGCCGCGGCGACGCCGGCCAGCCGCGCGGCATCGCGCCCCCCGAGCGCCAGACCGACGCCGGGGCGGGCATAGGCGAAAGCGAGGGCTTCGCCGATGCCGCTGCTGGCCCCGGTGAGGAGGAGGGAACGGGGATCGCGCATGGGCCTGCTCGCTGTTGCTTGTTGGCGACGGAGGCCGAGTATATAGTGGGCGCCACGCGCCCAACCACCACATATCGGGCTCTTGCACGGTTCGGAGGTCGCCTTTGCCCATTGCCAGCATGACCGGTTTCGCGCGTGCGGAAGGCAGCGAGGGCGGTCTGCACTGGGCCTGGGAGGTGAAGAGCGTCAACGGCCGCAATCTCGACGTGCGCTGCCGCCTGCCGATCGGCTTTGAGGCGCTCGAGCCGCAGGCGCGCGCTGCCATGGCCGAACGGTTCAAGCGCGGCAACGTGTCGGTGTCGATGACGGTTTCGCGCGGCGATCAACCGTCACGCGTGCGCGTCAACCGCGAGGTGCTCGAGCAGCTGCTGGCGGTGGTGAGCGAGCTCGAAGGCAAGGTGCATTCGGCGCCGCCGCGCCTCGACGGCCTCCTGGCCGTGCGCGGCGTCGTCGACGTCGTCGAGGAGGAGGATCTCGACGAGGAGCGGCGCGAGGCCCGGCTCGCCCGCATGGCGGCCACGCTGGCGACGGCGCTCGACGCGCTGCAGGCCATGCGCCGCGACGAAGGCAGCCGGCTGGCAACGCTGGTGCAGGAGCATCTCGATACGATCGAGCGGCTGCGGCAGAGCGCGGCGGCGACAGCGGCGGCGCAGCCGGCGGCGCTCAAGGCGCGTCTCAAGGCCCAGGTCGACGCCCTGCTGGAAGCATCATCGGCCTTCTCCGAGGACCGGCTGGCGCAAGAGGCGGCGCTGCTCGTCACCAAGGCCGACGTGCGCGAGGAGATCGATCGGCTGGCCGCCCATGTCGAGGCGGCGCGCAAGCTGATGGCGGCGGGCGGGCCGGTCGGCCGCAAGTTCGACTTCCTGTGCCAGGAGTTCAACCGCGAGGCCAACACGCTCTGCTCGAAATCGGCCGATGTGGAGCTGACCGCCGTCGGCCTCGACCTCAAGGCGGCGATCGACCAGCTGCGCGAGCAGGTGCAGAACATCGAATGATGCAGTCTGTTCCCTCCCCTCGACCGTCATCGCCGGGCCCCCGGGTCCGGCCAAAGGCCGGCCCGAGGACAAGCTTGACCCGGCGATCCAGAGAGTGCTGGAACCGCCTCGCCTGTTGCGAACGCCGACTGGATCGCCGGGTCCAGTCCGGCGATGACGAACTTTCCTCTTCTCTGCGTCCCTGCGCCTCTGTGGTTCACCTTTCTTGATGTCACGGACGATGACGGCAGCCAAGGTCGCGCATCCCAAGGAAGATCACGTCGAGGTCCGGCGGCGCGGGCTGATGTTCGTGCTGTCGTCGCCGTCGGGCGCCGGCAAGACGACGATCTCGCGCAAGCTCCTGGAGCGCGACCACGGCCTCTCCATGTCGGTGTCGGTGACGACGCGGCCGCGCCGGCCCGGCGAGGTCGACGGCATCGACTACCACTTCATCGGCGCCGGCGCGTTCGACCGGCTGGTCGGCGACGACGCGCTGCTCGAGCATGCCAAGGTGTTCGGGAACTACTACGGCACCCCGCGCGCGCCGGTCGAGGCGGCGCTGAGCGAAGGGCGCGATGTGCTGTTCGACATCGACTGGCAGGGTACCCAACAGCTGCGCGAGCGCGCCCGCGAAGACCTCGTGAGCGTCTTCATCCTGCCGCCCTCGACGCGCGAGCTCGAGCGGCGCCTGCACAGCCGCGCCCAGGACAGCGCCGCCGAGGTGGCGCGCCGCATGGCCAAGGCGGCCGACGAGATGAGCCACTGGGCCGAGTACGACTACATCATCGTCAACCGCGACATCGATTCGAGCACGCGCCAGGTGCAGGCCATCCTCGCCGCCGAGCGCCTCCGCCGCGAGCGCCAGGTGGGCCTGCACGAGTTCGTGAAGGGCCTGCGCGAGGGGCAGTAGCCCGCCCGCTACGGCGCTAAGGTCAAGAAACCGTCTCGGAGAGCGACCTCGATCCAATCGGCAACCTGCTGATACAGGAACGCATGCGCCTTGATTATGACCTCCATTTCATCAAGCGATGAAAAGTCACGATAGGCTCTGTCAAATTCCGGGACGATCGCTTGAAATGCGACGGGCAGTATCTGCGTGAAATGTCCGCTGTCGAGATCGCCCCGTTTGTCATCCGCGCGGATATGCAAGGTGGGGGTGAGCCAGCCTGTCTCCCGCGTCGGCGTCGCCCAGCGGACCCCGAGGATGTCGCGAGTATCCTCCAGACACCAGGCGAGATGCCATCCTTCAACAAGCGGCTTGGAAAATACGGCGGTGGTGCGATTCGAGAGACTGCTGTTTAGATCGAAGCCAAGGGGCGCCAATTGCTCCAACGTGACTTCTCGATAGAAGCGCCGGCGCCCGTCCTTGTCGTAGGTATGGACGCGGCTGAGGCCGGAGGCGTGCTGCCCGACCTCGGCCGTCAAGCGACCACGTTCCTCGAACCTTACTCGCCGCCACCTCACCGTGTGTTCATCGGGGTGCGTGGTCTTGAACTGTGCGAGATTGCGCTCGCATGGATCTATCTGGCGCGCGATGATCGCCGGCCAGCCGGTTCGTTGCTGGAGTTCCTCATAGGAGCCGGCGCCCTGCTGAACGGCCAACGCGCTGCGGAGGCGTTCCAGCAACGGTGACCGATAGGTGCCCCAGTGCGGCCGCGGCATCGCAATCCATTCGCGCGCGGATTCAATATCGATTTGATCATGGTCCTTGACGTCCTGCGGTTCACAAAAGCTTCGACGGAAGCGCTGGCTTGGCAGGAACGCCTGGAATCCCGCCTCGATCAGCGCGTCCTGGCAAGCGGCCCCGCGGTCCGGCAGTGACACCAGGCGGTTGAGGACTGCGATCTTTTGAGCGACCGATAACCGAGGCGCCTGCTTTGCCGACATGCCTGTCTGCCGCGTTGCCAAGGCAAGACACCCGGTACGTCCACCAGGGAGTGCTTGGATAGATCGTACACGCTTCCGCTCCCGGCCGCGAGCCGATGTCGAGGGGCAGCCCGACCATCACGATCGTCGGCGCCGCGAAATCGATACGTGCAGCGCCTGCGCCGAAATGGCGGCGACAACGCCGCCGCCATCCGGCCGAAAGGCATCCTACTTCTTGACCGGGATCCAGATCTCCAGGCCGCCGTTGCCGCTGCGAGGATCGAAGGATTCGGCGTAGCGCTCGAAGTTCGGCGCGTCGGCCACCTCGAGGCCCGACTCCGGCAGCCACTTGTTCCAGATGGCGTTGACCGTTCGGCGGATGCTCGAGATATGGTCGCGGTGGGAAAAGACGGCGTAGCGCTGCGCGGGCAGGCGTACGCGGCTGAAGTCCGCCGGCAGCTCCGAGAAGGTGGAGACTTCGACGCCGCAGATGTAGTCGAAGTTGCCGTCGTCGTCGGTGTTGCAGCAGACGCCGTAGGTCGTGCGGCCGACCTGTCCGGGGATGTTGCCGATGTGCGGCCCGAAGCGCTGCCATTGCGCCGGGATGGCCTTGCTGCTTTCGCAGGTGTAGCGCTCGCCCAATCCGGCGACCAGCATCGGCTTGCCGGTTTCGAAGCGGGGCGGTTCAAGGTTGGTGGCCAGTGTCTCGTCCATCTTGAGGGGCTCCACGAGTAAGAGGTTGTCGAGACGGCGTTGCGCGCGAACGGCTTCGGGTGTGGTGCCGAACTGCTCGCGAAACGCCCGGGTGAATGCCTCGTGAGACCCGTAGCCCGCCTCGAGCGCCACGGACAGAATGTCCGCGGCGCCGTCCGCCAGCGACCGGGCGGCCTCGGTCAGGCGGCGGCCCCGCACATAGCGCATCACCGAATGGCCGGTCACCGTGCCGAAGGCGCGCGTCATGTAGAAGCGCGACACGCCGCCGGCCGCGGCGATCTCCTCGAGCGTGATCTCGCCCGCGAAGTGGCTTTCGATGAACCAGAGCGCCTTTCCGACGGGATCCATGCAAAAGCCTCACGTAGGCACGCGAGCATATTGCCGCCATTGCCGGCGGTTCGTTTGATCGTTCTTGCGCCGGCGGCAGGATCGAGATTGCGGCCGGTCGCCCCGGTCCGCGAAGCGATCAGCGCGGGAACTCCAGTGCCCGCGCGAGTGCGCAGAATTCGGCGACGCTCAGCTCCTCCGCCCGCGCGGTTTCCGGCACTCCGGCGCGCGCCAGCAGGCCGCCAGCATCGGGCGTCAGCGACTTCAGGCTCTGCCGCAGCATCTTGCGGCGCTGGCCGAAAGCGGCGGCGGTGACGCGCTCGAGCGTGGCACGGTCGGCCGGGCTGAGCGGGAGCGGGCGCGGCCGCAGCTGCACGACCGTCGACGTGACCTTGGGCGGTGGCGTGAAGGCGGCAGGCGGGATGTCGAACAGGCGTCGCACCTCGGCGAACCACTGAGTGATGACGGTGAGCCTGCCGTAGTCCTTCGTGCGCGGGACGGCGGTCAGCCGCTCGGCGACTTCCTTCTGGAACATGAGCGTGAGGCTCGCGAACGCGGCGATCGACGGCAGCCAATGCAGCAGCAGCGGGGTCGCGACATTGTAGGGCAGGTTGGCGACGATGCGCCGCGGTGCGGCGCCGATGGCCGCGGCATCGACCGTCAACGCATCGGCCATGACGACCTCGAGGCGCCCGGGAAAGGCGGCGGCGATCTCGGCCAGCGCGGGCGCGCAGCGCGCGTCGCGTTCGATGGCGACGACATGGCCGGCGCCGAGCTCCAGCAAGGCGCGAGTCAATCCGCCGGGACCCGGCCCGACCTCGATCACGGTGCCCGCGGTCGGGTCGCCGGCGGCGCGGGCGATGCGGCGCGTCAGGTTGAGATCGAGCAGGAAATGCTGGCCGAGCGTCCGCCTGGCGCCGAGGCCGTGACGGGCGATGACGTCGCGCAGCGGCGGCAGGTCCGGCACGGCCGGCCCCGTGGCCGAGGGGTCAGCGCCGGATATCGACGTAGGCGGCGCGGCGGAGCTCGCGCAGGTAGCCGCGCGCCAGCAGGTCCAGCCGGTCGCGCACGAGCTGGTCGCGGATCTGATCGCGCGTCAGGCCGGTGGACGTGATGTCGCGGCGGCAGACGACGAAGACGTTCATGCCCTCGTTGGAGCGGACGGGATCGCCGGCCCGGCCGATGGGTTCGCTGACGGCGACGGTCTGCAGCGCCGGCGGCAGCGAGGTGATGGAGACGTTGTTCAGGTCGGAGACCTTGCCGCCGTCGACATCGCCGGCGACCTTGACCACGTCATCGCAGCTGGCGATGCGCGACACCGCGGTCTGCGCCTTGCGCGTGGCCTCGTCGACCTCCGTCGGCGTCGCGCCCGCCTTCAGCGGCACGACGAAGCGCTTCATGCTGACGGTGCCCGAGGCCGTGTCGCTGCCCGTCGTGCGCTTGTTGCGCAACTGCAGGATGTAGAAGCCGCTTTCGCTGCGCACCGGGCCGGCGATCGTCCCGGGCTCCATCGTCGCCAGCGCCGCATCGATCTCCGGCGCCATATCGCCGGGCCGCACCCAACCGATGAGACCGCCGCTCGACGCCGACGAGGACTGCGAGAACTGCCGCGCCACCTCCGAGAAGTCGGCGCCGCCGTTGATCTGCTCGACCAGGCGGTCCGCCGACTGCTTGACGACGTCGGTCTGCGCGGGGTCGTCGACGTTGAGGAAGATCTCGGCGACTTGGTATTCCGGCTTGCCTTCGTTCTCGATCATGCGCTTCTGCGCCGCGTCGATATCGATCTCGGTGACGATGACGCTCGAACGAAACTTGCGCTGGACCAGGGTCGTCCAGGCGATGTCGGTGCGTATCTGGTCTTCCAGCACGTCGCGCTGGATGCCGTTGTGCTGCAGCATCGCCTCGAACTGCTCCCGCGTGGCGTTGTTGGCCTTGGCCAGATCGTCCAGCCGCTGCTCGATGCGGTCCTGCGGCACGGTTATGCCCTCCTTCGCCGCCGCCTGGTTGCGGACGCGGTCGTCGATCAGCGCCCGCAGCACTTGCGGGACCAGGTGCTGGCGCGCCTCCGGCGAATCCTTCAGGCCGGAGGAGGCGATGATCATGCGCGTGCGCACCGCCAGATCGAGCGCCGTGATGACGTCGTCATTGACCACGGCAACAATGCGCAGGGAATCCTGGGCGGCGGCCGAGTGGACGCCAAGACCCGCGAGCGGGATCAGCAAGAGACAAGCCAGCAATCGTACGCGCGCGAGCATGATGTGATGCGACTGTTGTTTGGGCGGTGCCCCCACTATAGGCGCGCGGCCGCCGCCGTACAATCCGCAGGAAGCGCCCTTGCGGCGCCACGATGTCGCGCGGGCGAAGGCGATGACCGGGCGCCCGATCACTCGAGTTGCCGGTACTGGGAGTAGATGTTGTTCGGGCCGAACGAGGCCAGGTTCTTGAAGCCGATGGTGAAAAGCGCCTTCCACTGCGGGCTCTGCTCCTGATCCTGGAATTCGTCGCGCTCGAGCGAGGCGCGGATGTCGAAGCATTCGTCTTCATAGGCGACACCGCCGCCGTAGTTGAGCACGCGATCGGACTCGATGTCGTAGCGGGTCGCGGCGAAGAGCGTCCAGTAGTCGGCGAAGTGGGTGCTGACCAGCGCGGCCACCTCCTGGCGGCTGCCGAAGGTGGTGTTCGGGTCGGCACCTTCGGCGAGGAACGCATAGGAGAGATCCAGATGCAGAAGGGGCGGGCCGCCGCTGAGCAGCACCTCCTCGTGGCGCGGTTTCAATGTATTGGCGTCGTAGCGGAAGCGATAGAGCATGTCGAAATCTTCGATCGGCGACACCTGTATCGATCCGACGATATCCGAAAGATGGTTCTCGAGGCCGGAGCCGGTGGCGAAGTTGACGTTGTCGTTGAACTGGTAGCTCTGGCCGAGGAAGGCGCTGGCGTGGCCGCCGTCGTCGGTGAGAACGCTCCAGCGCAGGCCGTAGGTGGCGCGCTGCCCGGTGTCGACCTTGTCGAGACCGGCGAAGCGGTTGGGGTCGAAGAGGTTGGTGTCGTCGAACTCCACGTCGAGACTGTCTTCGTTCGGGATATGTCCGAAGTTGGCCTTGTTGGGAGAGGCGACGAGCTGGGCGATCGGCTCGATCACCTCCTGCCAGCCGTCATGCTCGCGGGCGAACGGATAGCGCCACTCGGCCGAGATCTGCGGAAAGAACCGGCCGACGACGTCGCTCTTCCCGTTCACGGGATCGATGTTGTCGGGATCGTGCGGATCGAAACCGTTGAACGAATAGACGTCGGCGCGCATCGTCGCCGCCACCGTGTAGACGTCGCCCAGCGGCGAGGTATAGGGCAAGCGCCAGCCGCCGCCGATCGACAGCCGCCGATCGCTGCGGCCCTCGACCCGCGACAGCGCCATCGCATCGGCGTCGAAGGTGAAATAGCTGCCGAGGACGACGGGATCGCCGACGTAGCTGTAGTCGATGAGCGGCGCCACGATCGGCGCCTGTGCATTGATGTCGGTCGCACGCGTGCCATAGAACGTATAGCCTTGGATGGAGGCGTAGTTGCGACCATCGAACATTTCGGCGTAGCCCCGGCTGGTCAGCGTGCGGTCGCCGGAGAAGTCGAACAGGCGCTCGTAGGTCCGGTCGGTCGCCCGGTTGATGTCGAAGCCCCAGCGCCAGTTGTCGTCGACGTCGAAACGCCCGTAGCCGGTGACGTGGCCGCGGAAATCGCCCTTTTGGAGGCCCGCGTTCGTATCGTTGTTGTTGGCGATGTTGCCGCTGGCGGCGATGTCGAATTCGCCGTTCTCGACGCGCTGATGGTACTCGCCGTACAGCACCGGATACTCGTTGGTCGACATGATCGGCGCGATCGTCAGTTCCTTGTCGGGGGCGATGTTCCAGTAGAAGGGCTCCTGGACGTGGAAACCGAGCTTGCCGGAGACGCCGAATTTCGGGCCGAGGAACCCCGTGGCTCGCTTCACCGTTCCGTCGGAATTCGAAAAATAGGGCGTATAGATCACCGGCACGCCGAACATCTCGAGCCAGGCGTCCTGGTACTGGATCTCGTGCTTGGTGCGGTCGTAAGTGACCTTGACCGCCTTGATCTGCCAGAGCGGCGGTCGCGTCGGATCCTTGGCGCAGAGGGTGCAGGGCGAATAGACGGCGTGGTCGAAGCTGTCGACGTTGCCGCCGGTGCGCGTGCCGGACGCCGCGGCGAGCCGCGAGTTGTCGTTGAGGAGCATGCGGATGCCGCGGCCCGCCGCCTCCTTCAGATCGCCGGACAGCTCGACGTAGTCGGCAAACGAGGTGTTGCCGCTGGCGTCGGTCATCGCGACGTTGCCCGATGCCGTCACGTTGCGGGACTTCTCGTTGTACGAGACGGTGTCGGCATGGACGACGCGGTCGCCCTGCGAAATCTCCACATGGCCGCGCGCGGTGACCACGCCGAGTTCGCGGTCGTAGGTGACCTCGTCGGCGATCAACAGCACGGGGACATCCTTCGACGGCGCCGATTGCTTCGGCACCTTCTGGGCATAGGCGGGCGCGGCCAACAGCAGGCCGCAGGCGAGTGCGATCCAACGGATCCAGCCGCGCGTCATTGGCCCAATCGTCCCCCTGCGCGATTCGGTCGCGCGAATATACGCACGAAAACATCGCCTTCGCCAGTGTTGCGCACACGGCCGATGAAGAAACTGCCGGAACCGGCGTGTGCCTTTATCGCCGGCAGGGGCTGTGCTACAGGACGGCTGAAACGCGGCGCCGATCGGTCCGCCGCCTCACGAGGTGAATGACAGTCATGAAGATTTCCTTCTCCAAGCCGGAAGTCCCGGAGGGTGCCGCCGTCGTCGTCGGCGTCTATGACGACCGCAAGCTGACGCCCGCCGCGGCGCAGCTCGACAAGCAGACCAAGGGCGCCATCGGTCGTGCGCTCGCGGCCAGCCGCTTCAAGGGGCGCCCCGACGACCTGCTGAGCGTGCTGGCGCCGGCGGGCGTCGACGCCAGCCGCATCGTGCTCGTCGGCCTCGGCAAGCCGGGTTCCCTGGACGCGCTCGGCGTGCAGGCGATCGGCGGACGGCTCGTTGCCAATCTGGCGAACTCCGGCGAGACGGCCGTGGCCGTTGCCGTCGACGACGGCGCCGATCAGAAGCTGGCGACGGCCGAGCAGGCCGCCCATCTCGCCTATGGGGCGCGCCTGCGCGCCTACCGCTTCGACAAGTACCGCACGACGGAAAAACCCGACGCCAAACCGAGCCTCAAGAAGCTGACGATCATGTGCAGCGATCCGGCCGCGGCCAAGAAGGCGTATGACCCGCTGCAGCGGGTGGGCGACGGGGTGTTCTTCACGCGCGATCTCGTGTCGGAACCGTCGAACGTGATCTTTCCGGAATCACTGGCGCAGGAGGCGCAGAAGCTCTCGGAACTCGGCGTCAAGGTCGAGATTCTCGGTGAGAAGAAGATGCGCGAGCTCGGCATGGGCGCCCTGCTCGGCGTCGGCCAGGGCAGCGAGCGCGAGTCACAGCTCCTGGTCATGCGCTGGATGGGCGGTCCCAAATCCCAGAAGCCCGTCGCCCTGATCGG
>JBKOWC010000069.1:0-4049 GCA_046724215.1 Pseudomonadota bacterium
CTACATCGACGCCAGGCTCGGGGAGCTGCTCGCGGCGCTCGAGGCGACGGGACTGGCCGACGACACGATCGTCGCCGTCACCGCCGACCATGGCGACATGCTCGGTGAGCGCGGCCTCTGGTACAAGATGACGTTCTTCGAACGCGCCGTCCGCGTGCCGCTCATCCTGCATGCGCCGGGCCGGCTGGCCGCACGACGCGTGGCGCCGAACGTGTCCCTCGTCGACCTTCTCCCGACGCTGCTCGATCTCGCCGGCGACGGCCGATCCGGCGCACCGGTCCTGCCGCTCGACGGCAGCAGCCTCGTTCCGTTGGCCTCAGGCGATGACGCCGCCTGGTCCGACACCGTGCTCGGCGAGTACATGGCGGAGGGCACGCCGCAGCCGCTCTGCATGATCCGCCGCGGCCGCTACAAGTACATCTGCGCCGCCGGCGATCCGCCGCAGCTCTTCGACCTTGCCGCCGACCCGCTCGAGTGCCGCAATCTCGCCGCCGATGCGCAGCATGCGCAGCGGGCGGACGCCTTCGCCGCCGAGGCCGCGGCCACCTGGGACAGTGCGACCCTGCGCGGGCGCATCATCGACAGCCAGCGCCAGCGACGCTTCGTCCATGCGGCGTTGATCAAGGGGCGCGTTCATCCCTGGGACTACCAGCCCCGCCTGGACGCATCCCGGCAGTACAATCGCAACTACGGCGCCGAGCTCTACGACACCGACCGGCGCGCCCGCATGCCCCGCCGCCCTGAACCGCCGAGCGCCGGCTGCTAGCTACCGCGTCTCGCCCTGCAGCCAGTCGCGGAGCGCCTGCGCCGCGGGGCCGAGCGGCCGCTGGTTGCTGTAGACCTGGTAGTACGCGTTGGTGCTGGGGACTGCCGCGTTCACCACCGGGACCAGGAGCCCCTGGCGCAGATGGCCATCGATCATGCGGCGCCAGCCGAGCGAGATGCCGACGCCGTCGACCGCCGCCTGCACCGCCACGATGTAGCTGTTCATGCGCTGGCCGACCTTGCGCGGCTTGTAGCGGACGCCGAGCGCGCGGAACCAGGTCGACCAGTCCTCCCAGCGCGGATCGACGTTTTCGAGATGGATGAGGCGCTCGCCGAGCAGGTCGGCCGGCGTCCGCACGGCCGGCCGCCGCTTCAGATAGGCCGGACTGCAGACCGCGATGATCTCGTCCTGGTAGAGCTTGTCGGCCGTGTAGCCCGGCCAGCGCCCGGTGCCGTAGCGGAAGCGGATGTCGACGTCCTCGGCCGCGTTGTCGCCGATGGTCTCCAGCACGACGTAGCGCAGTTCGATGTCCGGATGCTCGAGGATGAAGCGGCCGATGCGCGGCATCAGCCAGAGCGTGGCGAAGGCGAAACTGGAAGCGATGCTGACCTGTTCCGTGCGCGCCGGCGCCCGCAGCTCGCCGGCGCAGGCGGCGATGGCGCCGAGGCCGGCGGTTGCCGCCTGCTGCAGCCGCCGGCCCTCGGCGGTCAGCTGGATGGCGCGATGCAGCCGCGCGAACAGTCGGCAGCCCAGATCCTCCTCGAGGATGCGGATCTGCCGGCTGAGCGCGGCGCTGGTGACCCGCAGTTCGCGCGCCGCCTCCTTGAAGCTCAGATGCCGCGCCGTCGCCTCGAAGGCCACCAGGCTGTTGGCGGGCGGTAATCGAAGCAATCCGGTACGCATAAGGAAATCTTAATCGGTCAAACAGATTTCTTCCAGTTTACGGTTGCAAACGCCATCGGCACACTGCGCGTCAACAGGGATGGCCAGAAAGACCCATCGGGTCCGGCCACAAGAACACGAGGTGCAAGACGCGCCTGATGACGCTGCCGAGGGCGTTGTCCGCCGCAACGATACCCGATCGTATGCCGACGCTGCGTCCACGCCGTGAGTGGGTCGCAGAGGCGCCGCGTGGCGTCGCTCCGAAGCGCATCCTGTGTGGCGAAGATGTGGCAGATACGCCGGCGCACCGGCGGTGTCGCACTGCGCCCGGCGGGAGAAAAGCAATTCCAACCCACACGGCAGTCACAGGGAGACAGACATGACCGAACTCGAATACTGGACGCAGCAGATCAAGCAGGCCCGCCTTAGCCGGCGCGATTTCCTCGGCCGCGCCGCGGCGCTCGGCGTCACGACGGCGCTGGCGTCGACCCTGCTCGCCGAGGCCGGCAAGGCGGACGAGCCGCAAAAGGGCGGCACGCTGCGTCTCGGCATCGCCGGCGGCAGCACGACCGACAGCATGGACCCGACGACCTGGACCGACAGCGTCACGCTGGTCTGCGGCTTCACCTGCATGAACGGACTGGTCGAGAACGGTCCGGACAACAAGCCGATCCCGGAGCTCGCCGAGAGCTGGGAAGCGAAGCCCGGCGCCGCCGAGTGGGTGCTGAAGCTGCGCAAGGGCGTGCAGTTCCACAACGGCAAGGAGTTCGATGCTGACGACGCCATCTATTCCCTCAATCTGCATCGCGGCGAGACGAAGTCGGGCGCCGCGGGCCCGATGAAGGCGATCTCCGACATCAAGAAGCTCGACGCCAACCAGATCCAGATCACGCTTTCGTCCGGCGACGCCGACCTGCCCTATGTCCTCAGCGACTACCATCTGCTGATGGTGCCGAAGGACTTCAAGGACTGGGCGAAGCCGGTCGGCACCGGCGCCTTCACCTTCGAGGCCTTCGATCCCGGCGTACGCGCCGCCTTCAAGCGCAACCCGAACTACTGGAAGCAGGGTCGCGGCCACGCCGACGCGGTCGAGATCACCGTCATCAACGACACCAACGCCCGCATGAACGCGCTCGTCACCGGGCAGGTGGACGTCATCCATCGCGTCGATCCCAAGACGATCGCGCTGCTCAAGAAGGCCCCCAACCTGGAAGTCGTCCGCGCGCCCGGCGGCTGGCACTGCATCCTGTCGATGTTCACGGATACGAAGCCGTTCGACAACAACGACATCCGCCTCGCCCTCAAGTACGGGATTGATCGCGAGAAGGTGCTGCAGGTGCTGTTTTCCGGCTACGGCACGGTCGGCAACGACCAGCCGATTCCGAAGGGCGATCCCTACTACAATTCGGAGCTGCCGCAGACGAAGTACGACCCCGACAAGGCCAAGTTCCACTTCGACAAGGCCGGCCTCAGCAATCCGTCGATCGTGCTGTCGGCTTCCGACGCGGCGTTCGGCGGCGCCGTCGACATGGCGACCCTCTACCAGGCGACGGCGGCCAAGGCCGGCATCAACATCACGGTCAAGCGCGAGCCGGCCGACGGCTTCTGGGACAACGTCTGGCTGAAGGCGCCGTTCGTCACCAGCTACTGGGGCGGCCGTCCCGCGGCGACGCAGATGCTCGGCGTCGCCTACAAGTCCGATGCGCCGTGGAACGACACGCATTGGAAGAAGGAAGGCTTCGACAAGCTGCTGGCCGATGCCCGCGCCGAGCTCGATGAGGGCAAGCGCAAGGGCTACATCTGGGAGATGCAGAAGCAGCTGCACGAAGAAGGCGGCGCCCTGATCCCGGCCTTCCGCGACTGGCTCGATGCGCACTCCAACAAGGTGGGCGGCCACACGCCGCACAACGGCTTCGACCTCGACAACGGCCGCATCGCCGAGAAAGCCTGGCTGAAGGCCTAGCCTTTAGTGCTCAAGCTCATCGGGCAGCGGCTGTCGCTTGGCCTGATAACGCTCCTGGCGGCTTCCGTGCTCATCTTTGCGGGCACGGAAGTCCTGCCGGGGGATCTCGCCAGCGCCATCCTGACCAACAGCGCGACGCCGGAGAACCTCGCGGCAGTGCGCAAGGAGCTGGGTCTCGAGCGCCCGGCCGTCCAGCGCTATGTCGAATGGCTCGGCGGCGTCGTTCAGGGCGATTTCGGGCACTCCCTGACCAACAAGCGCGACGTCATCGAGGAACTGAAGCCGCGCCTCGAAAACACGTTCTTTCTGGCGGCCTATGCGGCGCTCATCGCCGTGCCCCTGGCGGTGGGTCTCGGACTCATGGCGGCGATCCGCCAGGGCGGCGTCTATGACCGGTCGATCAACGTCTTCACCTTGATGACGATCTCGGTGCCGGAA
>JBKOWC010000095.1:0-8691 GCA_046724215.1 Pseudomonadota bacterium
CTCCCTCGTCGAGCCCGATGCGCGGATGCCAGCCGATCGCCGCCGCCAGGCGACCGTCGCGGCACACCCAATCCCGATGCAATATTTCCCGCGCTTTTCCCGGCGTCAGCATGGCCGGCGAACCGGCCAGCCGATGGCCCGAGGCGGACGCATGGGCGAGGGCGACGAGGAGCAGCGGCGGCACCCGGATCCGCAGCGGCCGGACGGCCAGATGGCGCGCCGCAACATCGGCCATCTCCTCCCAGCGGTAGCCCCCAGGGTGGCCGTCGTCGACCTCGTACACCTCGCTCGCCGGGCCTGGTGATTCGGCCAGGGCGGTCGCGGCGGCGGCCAGGTCGGCGGCGTGGATGAGCGACAGCCGGCCATCGCGCGGCGTCGGCAGCAAGGCGATGCCACGCCACAGCGTCCGAAAGAAGGTCAGGATCTCGCGGTCGCCGGGGCCGTAGACCGCCGGCGGCCGCAGGATCGACCAGGGCAGCCCGTCGCCGCAGCGCGCCAGCTCGGTCTCGCCGGCGCGCTTGCTCGCCGCGTAGTCCGACAGCTGTGGCTCGCGGGCGGCGAGCGACGACAGCAGAATGAAGCGCGGGCGCCGTCCGCCCTGTTGCGCCGCCGTCGCCAGGCTGCCGGTGCCGGTCGCATTGGCGGCGAAGAACTCGGCCCGCGAACGCGCCTTCACGAGGCCGGCCACATGCACGATGGCATCGGCGCCGTCGACCAGCCGGGCAAGCGCGCGGGCGTCGTCGAGCGCGCCGATCACGGCTTCGACCGCGACGTCCGGGAATTGCGGCAGGCGTCGCGTCAGCACGCGGACCCGCCAGCCAGCCCGCCCCAGATGCTCGACGACGTGTCTGCCGATGAATCCTGTCGCCCCGGTGACGGCGACCGTCCGCGTCACGGCCGCTAGCCGGGCGGTGCGGCCGGGGCGGCTCGGCGCGGGCGCGGCTCCGCCGCGGCGTCGGCCGGCGAATCATAGACTCCGTTCAAATAGTTGGCCTTGGCGCGCGCGCGGCTGAGCTTGCCCGACGAGGTCTGCGGCAGGCCGTGCGGGTCGACCAGCCGCACCGTGCACTCGATGGCGGCGGTGCGCTGGATGACACCCTTTGCCTCGCGCATCAGCGCGTCGCGCGTCGCCGGATCGGTGGTGCGGCATTGCACGAGCAGGACGACCTGCTCCTCGTCCTGCGCGCCGTCGATCGAGAAGGCGGCGGCATCGCCGCGTCGGAACCCCGGGATCTCCTCGACCGCCCATTCCAGGTCCTGCGGCCAGATATTGCGGCCGTTGACGATGATGAGGTCCTTGGCGCGTCCGGTGATGACCAGCTGCTCGCCGAGCCTGTAGCCGAGGTCGCCGGTGTCGAGCCAGCCGGCCGCGTCGAGGACACGCGCCGTCGCCTCGGGCTGCCGGAAGTAGCCGGCCATGACGCTCGGACCGCTGACGAAGATGCGGCCGATGTGCCGTTCCGGCAGCACCCTGCCGCCGTCATCGCGGATCTCCGCGATGTGCCCGACGAGCGGCCGGCCGCAGGCGACGAAGGCGCGGCCCTGCGCCGCGTCGTCGGCCGGCGCCGGTACGGCGATGCCCTCGTCGGCCATGCGGTGGCGGTCGATGACGTCGACCTGCATGCCGGTGTCGAGCGACGCGAAACTGACGGCGAGCGACGTCTCGGCCATGCCGTAGCTCGGCACGAAGGCGGTGCGGCGGAAGCCATAGGGACCGAAGGCGTCGACGAAGCGCGTGAGCACGCCGGGCTGCACCATGTCGCCGCCGATCCCGGCCGCCCGCCAGCTGCCGAGGTCGATGTTGAGATCGGTGGCCGCGGCCGCGCGCCGGCAGCAGAGCTCGTAGCCGAAGCTCGGGCTGTAGGAGAGGGTGCCGCGGTTGCGCGTGATCAGCTGCAGCCAGGTCAGCGGCCGACGCGCGAAATCCCGTGTCGCCATATAGTCCACCGACATCTGGCAGAGCAACGGCGTGAGCAGGAAGCCGACCAGCCCCATATCGTGATAGAGCGGCAGCCACGACGTGCAGCGGTCGCCCGGACGGTGGCCGAGGCCGTCGTTGATGATGGCGTTGCAGTTGGCCGCGATCGCGCGCTGCGGGACGTCGACGCCGAGCGGATCGCGGGTGCTGCCGGACGAATACTGCAGATAACAGGGCCCATCGGCGCCGAAGGGGCGCGGATCGGCGTTGCCCGCCGGCAGCGCATAGAAGGCCTGCGGATCGCCAATCAGCGCGAGCCCGAGGCCGTCGCCGGCATCCTGCGCGTAGGACAAGAGCTCGGCCGGCGCCATCACGGCGGTTGCCTCGCAGCCGGTGAGCTGCCGCCGGAGGCCGGCGATATAGGCCTCCTTGCCGCCGAGCGTCGTCGGCAGGGCCACCGGCACCGGCAGCAGGCCGGCATACTGGCAGGCGAAGAAAAGGATCGCGAAATCGGCGTCGGTGTCGGCCAGCAGCACGATGCGGGCGCCCACCGGGAAGCCGGCATTGACGAGCCCGCGCCCCGCCTCGACCGCGCGCTCGCGCAGTTCCGCATAGGGCAGGGCGCGCACCAGCTCGCCGCGCGCGGCGTGGAAATTGAGGCCGCAGTCGCCGCGCGCCGCATAGTCGAGGGCCTCCACCAGCGTGGTGAAGCCGCCGGCGCGCAGGGGGAGGGTCTCGTTCGAGGTCGGGGTCAGTGTCATGGATGATGCGGACAACAAGCCGGTGGCGCCGCAGCGGGCGTCGCCGTTGGCGCGGCGGGTCTTATCAAATCGATCCGCAAGGGACAAGGCATTTGGCGCCGGCGTTGACAGGGCGCAAGACCATCAACTAAGAGCCTCACCCGCCGCTGCATTCGTTAATGTGCTCGCCGATGAACCGCTGTCTGGCCATCATTCCGGCGCGCGGAGGCTCCAAGCGCCTGCCGCGCAAGAACATCGCGCCGCTCGACGGCCGGCCGCTTATTTCCTATCCGATCGCGTCGGCGCTGCAATCGGACCTGTTCCAGGCGGTCGTCGTCTCCACCGAGGACGCCGAGATCGCCGAGGTTGCCCGGCGGGCCGGCGCCGCCGTGATCGCGCGGCCGCCCGAACTGGCGACGGACGAGATCCATGAATTCGCCGCCTGCACGCATGTTCTCGACACGCTGGCGGCGAGAGACGGCGATCCCTTTGCGTTTTGCATCATCTATCCGACCGCCGCCTTTTTCCTTCCCGACGACCTGGTCCGCTCTTGCCGCCTGCTCGACGGTCCGCCGGAGGCCGACGTCGTGATGGCCGTGGCCGGCTACCCGATCCACCCCTACAAGGCGATGAAGCAGTCGGAAAGCGGCTATCTCGAACTCATGTATCCCGTCGAGGCCAGGCAGCGCTCGCAGTCCTATCCCAAGGTCGTCGCCAGCTGCGGCGCCTTCTACTGGCTGCGGACGGCCGCTTTCCGGAAGGACCCGAACTACTTTCCGCGCCGGCTCGTCGGCTACGAGCTGGCGCCGGACCGGGCCATCGATATCGATACGCCGGCGGATCTGGCCTGGGCGCAGCAGCTCATGCGCGTCCGCGCCCAGGCGTGATGGAGGGGGACGGCATGTCGCACGCGACCGAGCAGGAGCGTTTCTGGGCCGGCGAATTCGGCACGGACTACATCGGTCGCAACACGCTCGCCGCGCTCGTGCCGGCGCGCCTGTCGCTCTTCTCCCGCATCCTGGCGCGAACGTCCGGCGTCGCCAGCGCCATGGAATTCGGCGCCAACATCGGCGCGAACCTCGCGGCGATCCACCAGCTGCTGCCGCAGGCGCAACTGAAGGCCGTCGAGATCAACGCCACTGCCGCCAAGACGCTGCAGAGCTATCCCTGGATGACCAAGGTCGTGTATGGGTCGTTCATCGAGGCGGCCTTCGTCGACGAGGCGGATCTCACCTTCACCTGCGGCGTCCTCATCCACGTCAGCCCCGACCATCTGCCCAGGGCCTACGAGAACCTGTACCGGGCGAGCCGCCGCTACGTCATGGTCTGCGAATACTACAATCCGACCCCGGTGGCGCTGCCGTACCGGGGCCATGCCGATCGCCTGTTCAAGCGCGATTTCGCCGGCGAGCTCCTCGATGCCTACAAGGATCTCGAGCTCGTCGACTACGGCTTCGCCTATCACCGCGATCCCGTCCACCCGATGGACGACGTGAACTGGTTCCTGATGAAGAAGAAAGCCTGACGGCCGCCGCGTTACGACGCCGGCTCGAGCGGCGCCTCGGCGGCGATCTCGCTCACCTGGCTGCGCTCGAGATGGTAGACGCGGTTGGCTGCGTTCACCCAGGCCGGCCGGTGCGAGATGGCGATGATGGTGAGGCCGGTCTTGTCGACCAGGTCCTTGAGGTTGCGGCAGATCGCGGTCTCCGTCTCCGGGTCGAGCGCGCTCGTCGCCTCGTCGAGGATGAGGAGCGCCGGCTGGTGGATGAGCGCGCGCGCCACCGCGATGCGCTGGCGCTGGCCGCCCGAAAGCAGCGCGCCACGCTCGCCGACGATCGAATCGAGCCCCTGCGGCATCTGCTGCACGAAGTCCCAGGCGCCGGCCGCCTCGAGCGCCGCCTGCGCGTCGGCTCGCGACAGCGTCGGGTCGCCGAGCGTGATGTTGGCGAGCACGCTGTCGTGGAAGAGGATGACCTCCTGCGGCACGTAGCCCATCATCTCGCGCCAGCGCACCAGGTTCATCTCGCCGAGCGGCTGGCCGTCGACGCGGATCTCGCCGCCGTCCGGCCGGTGCAGGCGCAGCAGCAGGTCGACGATCGTCGTCTTGCCGGCGCCGGAAGCGCCGGTCACCGTCGTTATCTCGCCCGCCTTGACGACGAAGGAGACGTCGCGCAGCACCGGCTTCTTGTCGTAGCTGAAGGTCACGCGGTCGAAGACGACCTCCTGCGCGAAGCTCGGCGTCAGCGTGCCGTCGGCCGGCTCGCGCGCCGCCGCCGCCTCCTCGATCGTCTCGCGCATCGACCAGAAGGCGCTCTCCGCCACCGTCGCGATCTGGTAGGCCTGCTGCGCGCGGTTGAGCGAGGTCACGATCTTCATGAGGAAGAGGGCCATCACCAGGAACTGCGTGATCGGCAGCGTGAGGATCACGACGGCGATGTAGACGCCGACGCACACGAAGATGCCAAGCAGCGGCTCCTGCAGGTTGCGCATCGCCTCCTTGGCGATGACCTGCCGGCGCATCGCCTTGTTGAGGGCGCGCGCGTCGACGGCGAAGAGCGCGCCGATGCGCACATGCTTGGCCATGGCCTTGAGCGGCTTGACGCCGATGAGGGTGTCGCTCAGCCGCTGCACCAGCACCTGCGTGCGGCGAGTCTGGTTGCGGCCGGCCTTGCGCGCCGAGCGCACGAGCTTGTTGAGGGAGAGCGTGATGAAGCCGCCGATCGCCAGCGAGATCAGCGTCAGCCGCCAGTCGATCAGCAGCGACAGCACCACGTACATCAGGGTCTGCAGCATCAGCGAGATCAGCTGCGCCGCCGACTGGTAGGCCTCGCCGGCGCGCGTCGCCTCGCTGCTGATGGCGTTGGTGAAGCGCCCGACCGGTTGGCGGATGTAGTAGGTCCAGCGCGCATTGAGCACGCGCTCGATGAGGTCGAGGCGGAGCCGCGTCGCCACCGCCGCCACCTGCGAGCCGACATGGTGCATCGCCGCCGTCGAGAGCCCGGCCTTGATCCAGAGCCCGCCGGCGACGACGACGAGCAGCACCGGCAGTTCGTTCGGCAGGCCGACGAAGTGGAACGCCGCATCGAGTCCGCGCGCGAGCGCCGAGCTCTTGCCGGTGGTGCCGCCGGCTGCGATCACCAGCACCGGCAGCAGCGCCGCGAGGCCGATGCCTTCGGCCAGTCCCGCCGCCACCAGGCAGGCGATCACGCCGAAGGCGCGCAGCGGCGAGGCGGTAAAGAAAATGCGCAGGACGCCACGGAGCCCCGCGCCCGGCCTGGTCGGTTCGTCAAGGCTGCGCATGGTCGGCGGCTGTAATAGGTGCGCCACCCCGCCCGGTCAACTCAATTAGCGCCGCTCCACCCTTGGCTGCGGTCGCGGGTGTGGCCCTGAACCACAGAGGCACAGAGCCACAGAGATTCACGGAGAAGGAAGGTCGATTTAGAACCGCAGATGAACGCAGATAAGCGCATATGAAGGCCTGCTTATCTGCGCTCATCTGCGTTCCACTTCCTTCTCTGCTGAGCTTCTGTGGCTCTGTGCCTCTGTGGTTCAAGGCTTGTCCTCGGGCCGCGCTCCGCGCGGACCCGGGGGCAGCAAGCCCGGTCTGGCCAAGTTCGCTACCGCGCCAGCACCAGCGCCGGCTCGCCCTTGTAGGTCGTGCGCGCGGCCTCGCGGTAGCCGCACTTCTCGGCCACGCGGATCGACGCCCGATGCTCCGGCGCCACCATGCACCAGGTCACGCTCGCCGCCAGGTGCCGGTCGCCCCACGCCACGACCGCGCGCGCCGCCTCGGTGGCGTAGCCGCGCCCGTGCGCCCACGGCGCCAGCACCCAGCCGATCTCCGGCGCGTCCTTGAACGCCAGCTCGATCGCGCGGTGATAGTCGGCGAACCCGGCCTCGCCGGCGAAGCGGCCCGACGCCTTCTCCTCGATCGCCCAGTAGCCGAATCCGAGCAGCGCCCAGTGCCCGGCATAGCGCAGCAGCCGCGCCCATGCCTCCTCGCCGGTCGACGCCCGCCCCGTGATGTGCCGCACCACCTCCGGCGCCGCCCACATCGCCGCGCACGCCGGAAAGTCCGCGACCCGATGCGGGCGCAGCACCAGCCGCTCCGTCTCGATCACCGGCGCCTCTGTCATCATCGAGTCACCCCCACCCGCTCCGCGCGACTCCTATTCGCGTACCCTATCGTGATTCCCCCGCGAAAGCGGGGGTCCAGGGCAAGCGACGGTCGGTGGCCCCTGGACCCCCGCTTTCGCGGGGGAATCAACTTGATCACGGAGCCGGGGTGAGGGGTGTAGGATGCCCGCACTCGCACCCCTACGGCAGCAGCTCGTCCGCACACGGCGTCTGCGCGATGAACGTCTTGTGCGCCGCGACCAACGCATCGCGCGGCGTCCGCGACTTCATGGCCGCCTTGTTGAGGCTGTCCTCGCCGTCGCCGCAGCGGTCGACAGCCAGCTGCGCCAGCCCGAGATAGACCAGCGGCTCCACGCCCCCCTGGTCCCAGCGGGTCGCCCGCGTGAGATCGGCCTCGGCCTGTCGGTACTGCTCCTTCTCGAGCAGCAGCCGTCCGCGCACGTAATAGGCCGGCGCCAGGCCGTCGTCGGGCCGCACCGGAACCCAATGCAGCCGGATATAGAGGATCTCGTAGTGCGGCATGATCCGGAACATGTCCTTGTACTCGAAGAGCGTCGGCTCGCCCCCGATGGCGTGGTTGGCGTCGGCCCACGCGCCCGCCTCGTCGCCGGTCTCCAGCCGCGCGACGCTGCGGCCGGCATAGGCGTCGCCGAAATCCTTGTCGAGGGCGATGGCCTGGTCGTAGTCCGGGATTGCCGCCTTGTAGTCCTTCAGCCGCAGCCGCAGGTCGGCGCGCAGGTAATAGGCGCCGGCCGGGTCCGCCGTCCCCAGCGTCAGCGCCTGCGACACGTCATCGAGGGCGTGCGCCAGGTCGCCGGTCTCGCGCCGCCCGATCGCCCGATGCAGGTACGCGCCGGTGAGCTTGGGCGCGAGGGCGACGGCCGCATCGTAATCGGCGAGCGCCCCCGCCGTCTCCTTGCGCAGCAGCCGGACCGTCCCGCGCGCCATATGCGCCTTGGCCAGGGCGTCGCCCGACAACGCGCGCGTCTCGATTTCCTCCGTCAGCATCTTCTCCGCCGGCGCCAGATCGGCCGCCGCCGCTGGGACGGCGCAGACTGCCAGCCCGAGCAACAGCACGCCGGCGATGATCACGTGATGCATGAGGTTCCACTTACGGCTTGTCGGCCGACCAAGGTAAGCCCACCCGCCTCACCGAACAATCGCACCCCGCCCGTGCAGGGAACGCGCGGGCCGCCATGCGGAATTCAGCGTTGCAGCCATGGATCGGGCTCATAGTATGCAGGCGCAAAACTCGTGGCGATTCGCCGACCGACCCGGGCGGAGAATGAGAGGTTCCCGATGAGCGACGTGATCGACCGGCCGCCTTCAGAAGCCGACTCGCCGTTCCGACCGCATACGTCCCATTGGGGCGCGTTCTCGGCGCGCTGGTCGAAGGGCCGGCTCGAAGTGCGCCCGCATCCGGACGATCCCGATCCCAACCGCATCATCGAGAATTTCCCTGGCGCGTTGCGTCATCGGGCGCGCGTCGCGCAGCCGATGGTCCGCCGCGGCTGGCTCGACCGCGGACCCGGTCCCGACGACCGCCGGGGGCGCGACGAATTCGTGCCGCTGCCGTGGGACCAGGCGCTCGACCTCCTCGGCGCCGAGCTCCGCCGCGTCCGCGACACCCACGGTCCCGGCGCCGTGTTCGGCGGCTCCTATGGCTGGGCCAGCGCCGGCCGCTTCCACCACGCCCAGAGCCAGGTCCACCGCTTCCTCAACACGGCGCTCGGCGGCTACGTGAAGTCGGTCAACAGCTACAGCTCGGGCGCCGCCTCCGTGATCGCGCCGCACGTCCTCGGCGACTACGTGAATCTGACCATGCACAACGTCACCTGGGAACAGGTGTCCGATCACACGGAGATCGTGCTCGCCTTCGGCGGCATGGCGTTGAAG
>JBKOWC010000236.1:0-12337 GCA_046724215.1 Pseudomonadota bacterium
CGCGGCCGGAATTGAATGGATCGGCCATGCGGCCGGGCCGGCGAGCGGTCAAGGTCGGAGCGTGGCGCAGCCTGGTAGCGCACCAGACTGGGGGTCTGGGGGTCGCTGGTTCAAATCCAGTCGCTCCGACCAATCTACCAAGAACGGGATCCGTCGCGGCGATTACGATCCCGCCGCAGAGGACGAGTTCACGCCGGCAGGCACCGTCCGGAACCTGCGTAGACTGGCCAAGCCGGCTCCCGCTCTCGCCATGTGCGACACAAGCTCGGACCGCGCTCTTTCTTGGCGGGGGCTTTCTGCAACAAAATCGGCACTTCCCGGACAAAATCGGCACGGCCGGCTGGTAGCGAAGGTTGGAGCCTATTGGTGGCCCTCACGCCCCCCGCTGTCGTGGGATGCGTCCGAAGAATGATCATTACCTGCCGCTTTGGCTGCTTCGGCCGCGCGGGCGGCTGCCGCTGCTGCCCGGGCGGCCGCCCGCGCGGCGGCCGCAGCCGCCTGTTGTGCCGCCTTTGCTTGCTGCGCGCTCGGATCTTGATGAGCGGTGCCCGGCGCCGCCGCGCTGTCGGTCGTACCTTGGTACATCGCGCCGGCGGGCGCGGCTTGGGACGCTGCACCATCGGTTACGGACTGGGACGGCGGCATCGCGAACGCGGCCGCGTGAGCCGCCGTCGACGAGGACGAGGGCGAACCCGCGGCACGGTTACTTCCCGCCGCGATGCTCCGCGAGCCGGCCCCGGCGGCATCCGTACGGTCACCGCTCGAGGACCCGTCGATGCCGGCGTTGCGCTCCTCGATCCTGGCGAGCCGTTGCTGCAGGAGCTCGTCCATGACCGTTGCCGAATCGTCGGGCAGCTGTTCCGCGGCGGGTGCGGCGGGTTCTTTGCTTGGCGGCGTTGGCGACGTCGACGGCCGCGCAGCGATATCTGCGCTACCATCGTCGGATGCCGGCGCGGGTGGTGAATCCTCGGGCACCGCTGCCGCGGCGAGATGCACGCTCGCGACGGGCGACAGTGCCGCCGGAGGCGCCATGGCGGCATCGGCCGTGGTTGCCGCCAACGGCGGATCAGCGAGATGCGGCGGCGACACCAACCCGGACGCTGCAGTTCCCGGGTCGAACAGCGGCACCGACGCCACGGTGGACGGTTGGCGCGGCCACCAGTCCGGCAGGATCAGGCCCGCTGTCACCAGCGCAGGAGGAGCCAGCAATCCCAGCAGGAAGGCCGTCCGTCTCAACAGCCGCGAAGGCCGCCTGCCGACCGCATCAGGAAGAGAGCCCATCGCCACCCCCCACCAGGAGAAGAGAAGTCTGCCATCGCTGCGCATGCCGCACAATCGCCAGGATCAGCGGGCGATTGCCGTCACCGGAGGGCGAGGCCGTTGCGGAACCGCCACCGCAGCCACAAACGCAGCATCCTCGGGGCCGCGAAACCGAGCGCCGAGACGGTGATTCCCAGCAGCACGCGCCAGTCCGTCAGCAAGCTCGGGACAATGGTCCGCCAGCCGGCCGCGGCCGTCGTCTGGACGGCGGAGATCACGCCGTAGACAGAACCGAGGACCACCAGCAGATGCCGGACAATGCGAACCAGGGCGCCGACAGCGGCCCAGCCGCGCATCGCATCGGCGACCGCCTTGAAATGGGCCGCGGTCAATGCCTCGACTGCTGGGCGCGGTGTGGCCGTCAGCCACGGCTTGCACACATCGGTCTGTACGTCCCCGCTTAGCCGCACTCGCGTGCGCAGGACGACGGGACCACCCTGCATTCGCGTCGGCGTTTCGACCAGGATTCGGCGTCGCGCCAGTACCTGTTCGGCGTCGCGCCATGCCGCCCGCCAGCCGCCGCGGACCGACGTCCACGCCGCGACCAGGACGCGGAGGTCGGCGATCAGGGCAAGCGGCAGCGCCGGCACGATTGACCCGATCGTCGCGGGGTCACCGCGGTCGCCCGATCAACGCCTGGATGGTCGTGCCGGCGATCTCGCGGATCACGTCGAGCAGGTAATGCCAGCAAGCCAGGGAGGCGTCGACGCTCTGGCGATGGATCGCGAACAACGCTTCCGAGCCCGGGCGCGTGAGGGCCTCCTGCACCCGTGTCGTGACATCCCCCGTGACATGGACGACGGTCTGGGCGACGATTTCCTCGGTGCCGATGTCCCATATCTTCTGCAGCGCGATCAGGTCGTCGACCGCGATCGCGTAGCTGCTGCGCTGAATGGTCATGCCCACGAGGTCAGCACGGTGCTTGCCCTCGAACTGCTCCTTCACGCTCCGATCGAAGCGCTTGAACATCTCCTTGATCGCATCGCTGTTGTTGACGACGCGGTCCAGAAGCACCCGTTGAGGCGGCGTGATTCGCGGGCTCGGGCTGCGGAGCGCATCGGTCGCCGCCCAGCGGAGGCGGTCGAAGGTGTCGGCAGAGACCGTGAGCGCGTTGCTGTCCACCGGCTGCCCGTTGTCCAGCAACGGCGCGCGAAGCGTCGGCAGCATATCGAGCGCCGTCGCGAAATAGAGGCGCAGGTCGACGCCCACCGCCCGCAGCACATCGGCATACTCGCCGGCGACATCGAGCAGCGCGTGCGGCAGGGGCGGCATCGGCTCGCCCGTCATGTTGTCGCGCAGGATCGTGTTGGCCTCCATGGTGAGGAGGCTGCGCGCCGTTCCCGTGAGATCGAGGTTCGCCACCAATTCCCTGCCTCCGCTCGCCGGTACCGCGGCGCTCTGCCGGTATCAGTTCCGGCTGGGTCCGGACGAGGAGGGGGCGGGCAGCGCGCCCAGCCGGTCGCCGATCTCCTTGGCGATGGATACGAGAAAGTCGACGTTGCGCGCGATGATCTGCTGGGCCTGGGCAACCGACGCCTGGTGGGCGGCGCGCAGTTCCGCGTGCTCGGCGCCGAGGAGCTTTTCGCTAATGATCGTGGTGATGTCGCCGGCCACGATGTTGATGTCGGTCACCAGCGTGCCGGCGGTGGCAGCCGGGGCGGCGATCGTCAGCGCCTCCAGCTTCCCGTTTATCTGCGCGTCCCCGATAAGGGTGATCACGCGGAGATTCACCGCCCGGTTTATGGTGTCGCTGAGCGCCTGCCAGAAGTGCGTTTCCGCCATTGTCATCCTCCCCGTGCGAAGTCAGTAGGAGCGGAAAACTACAGAAGACCGAGTGTCGCCGCTCCCCCCATTTGGGAGGATGGACGAAGGATCCGGCGAATACCCGCGCGACAAACATTGAGAGCCAAGGGAGAGTTCATTATGGCCCCGCGGCGCTCACCGCGGGCGGCGGTCCGTAGTTCCACCAGCCATGCTCATTGATTGCGTAGATCGGCCGGTAGGAGGCGAGGGCCGTGATCGGCTCGACCGCCGCCTTAAGGTTGTCGAGCACGTAGTAGGTGCGGTCGGCGGCGACGACCAGTACGGCATGGGTGATGGCGACCTCATTGTCGTCAACGACGACCACGCGCATGGCGTCGGCGGCAACGCCGAGTTCCCGCAGCGCCATGTATTTGGTGACGGCGAAATCCTCGCAGTCGCCGGCGCGATGCAGGAACTCGACCGGCGTCTCCCAGAAATCGATCTTACCCCAGTTCGCTTCGTCCGAGACGTAGGGGAAGGCGTTCACGGCCGCATTGACGGCGCTCAGTTGCGCCAACATGTCGCGGACGGCGAGGCTCCGGGCGAAGGCATGCCATACTTGCACGTCGGCGGAATCGGGCTCGGAGAGTTCGCGCGCGAAGCGGTCCAGCATCCCGCGCCACTTCGGAAAGCCGGTGAAATCGGTGGAATAGGCGCCCGCCGTCGCGAACGGCCCGGCGTGTGCCGGCTTGGCCGCGGCTTCCTCGGTGGCGCTCAACACCAGCAGACCCAGCACCAGCGCTGCCGGCCGGCGCAGGCCACCCCAAGCTCTCGCGCGAACAGGCGTTGCTGCAGGCGCAGCACCCGCTGCTCGCGCGTTTCCGCGAGCCAAATCCGCCGGCATTGCGAGCCGTCCCCGTCGCGGATCGCCCGACGTTATTGCCCGTGGCGATCAGCCCGCGAGAATTGTGCCGATTTGTCGGCGCCGTGGCAACAAAATGCGCAGCCGGCCGCCGCGATCTGCGGTCATTGCCGGAGAGATTAGATCTGCGTGGACGTCGAGGACGGCGGCGCAAGTGTCGCCGGAAAGGGAGGGGAGGGTCGCCGTGACGACCCTCCCGCGAAGCAAACTACCGATCAGTCATTCTGAGAGCACTGAGCGCCCTGCGGGCACTTCTTCTTCTGTTTCTTGAGCACGGGCTGCTCCTGCTGAGGCTGCGGCTTGCGCTGCAGCTGCGGCTGCTGTCCACCCAGATTGTGCTTGTTCGTCGTACCCGCCGACGGGGCCGTCTGCTGCTCCGGTGTCATGGGAACGGCCTTCTTCTTCTTGTTCTGGCTTTGCATCTGCGGCTGCTCCGGCTGACCCGCAGGCGGCAGCATCTGCTTCTGCTTCTGTTTTTTCGTTTGCTCGGTCTGCAGCTGCTGCTCAGGCTGCAGCTGCTGCTGCTTCTTCTTCTTCGTCTGCTGCGTCTCGAGCTGCTGCTGCTCGGTGCCCGGCTGCGGCTGCAGCTGCTTTTTCTTCTTCTCCTGCTGGGTCTGCAGGGTCTCGGTAGGAGTACCCTGCGAGGGCTTTACCTCTTTGTTCTTCGTCGTTTCCGTGCCGGGCTTGTTCGACGGCGGCTGGTTCTTGAGAGCGGTCGCCGGCCGCTTCTTGTTGTCCTGCACCGGATCTTCCTTGACGATGGTCGTGCGCGCCTGGGTCTTGCTCTCGCCATGCTCCACCACAGCCGGCTTGTAGATGATCACCTGCTTGCCATTCACCCGGGCGCGGTCGGGCCGGTCGCTCTCTGCGATCGTGACATGCTCGACGTTGCGATGGGTCACGCGCTCGATCTCGGTCACGTTGACGCTGTTGTTCACCACTCGGTTGTTGATGACGGTAATGTTGGTGATGTTGCGCGTCTGGTTGACGTAGCGTGGATAGTCGCGGCGGTCATAGGCGTAGCGGTCGAAGCGAGGCTCGAGGAAGCCCTCCGGACGCACGAAGTTCCACAGGTCGACGCCGATGCCGACGCCGACATTGCCGCCCTGGTAGCCGTACGCCGGATCGAAGCCCGTATCCGGCGGCAGCGGCGCCCAGCCGATGGCTTGATCGCTCTGCCGGAAGGTGACCCAGGCCGGGCCCCAGACGCGACCGGGGACCCAGATCCAGCCATACTGTGGATCCTGGGCCCAGCGCCCGTAGTGGAAGGGCGCCCAGCCCCAGGGCAGGTCCGACACCCAGGTCCAGCCGTTGTCGTCGGAATAGACCCAGTGGCCGTCGCTGTAGTAGGGCCGCCAGTCGGGACCTACACTGGTCGGGTGCCAGACTTCGCCATACTGCGGGGTATCCACCCAATCGCCATAGGGAGAGAGGGCTTGGTGGAAGGTATCGATGTCGATGCTGGCTTCGACCTGGGCCAAGGCGGCGCCGCGGCCGAGATCGGCCGGGACGCAGGGCGGGCCAAGCAGCGCGACCAGGGCGAGTGCGCCGGCCAGCGCCGTCCGCCGGGGGGCGCGCCACCGAAACACGGTTCTTTTCATGACGTCTCCTTCGTAAGCATGAGAATCGCCGTCCCACTCAGTGACGGGCGTCAATTCAACAAAGGGTCGGGGCGCTGAATCGTTCCACGCCACAAGCGGCATCGCGGCGACCGGCCGTTTTAGAGCGCTGGCGCCCCGGCTAGGCTGCCGTTCCCGGGGGGCGTGTGATCCCCGTGTTCTCTGGGGGTCGGGCCACCTCTGGGTGGGCCCGCGGCCGGACTCGCCATTCCGGCAGGGCGGCAGCGAGCTCCGCCCCGACAAGGGTGGCCATCCAGCACAGATACACCCACACCAGGAACACCGGGATTGCCGCAAGCGTGCCGTAGAGGGTGCTATAGCTCGAAAACCATACGACATAGACGGCGAAGCCGTGCTTGGCGCCCTCGAACAGGAGCCCCGCGAGACAGCCGCCCGCCAGCGAATCGCGCCATCTGACCGGACAATTCGGTGCCACGCGATAGAGCAAAGCAAAGGCGGCGGTCTCGAGGCCGAAGGGCACGAGCGGCGCAAACCACCCCATCGACCAGGTAAAGGCGGAACCGCCATACCGTTCGCCGGTCGCCAGCAGCACGCCGCTGATCGACAGCGCAATTCCGATGAGCGTCGGTCCAACGGTCAGGACCGCCCAGTAGGCCAGCAGCCGGGTCGCGAGGGGTCGCGGCTGGCGCACGCGCCAGATCGTATCGAAGGCCGAGTTGATGGTGGCCAGGAGCATCATCGCCGTGACCGCCAGTCCGAGGAAACCAATGGCAGATACGCCGGCGGCCTTTGCGAGAAACGCGCGGAAAGCCACCACGGCCGCCTGGCCGGCATGCGGCAACAGATATTGGGTCAATAGATCTTCGACCGCGGACCTGAGATCGTCCGCGCCTGGAAGCGAAGAAAGAAAGATCAACGACACTCCCGCGGCGGGCACGAGCGACAGGACGGATGTGTAACTAAGAGCCGCGGCCCGCTCCAGGCAGAGATCGTTCAGCGAGCGTCGGACCAACAGGAGAAGGAAGTGGGCTACATCGGATCGCGATGCGAACATCTGCCGGCGACCGGGCGGTGGGGTGCCATCGACGAGCCGGGCATCATCGGACTGCTCCATTCGATAGACGCGCGCCACTTTGGGTCTCCAATGTGGCTCGAATAGCAGCCAAGAAGGTTCCGCAGCCTGCCGCTGTCGAGGCAGGGTGCGACGCCTGTCATCGTAAAGCCTATTGCAGAACGAAGGTTCCGGCAGCTCCCGGCGTTAGGCCAGGTCCGGTTAATGCCCGATCGAGTCGAGGCAGTCGCTGTTGATCGGTTTGCCCGGCTGCTCCGCCGCGGCGCGGCAGAAGTCGTTGCGGGGCAGGCCGTAGCCGAGGGACACGCTCGCATCGTCGCACCCGCCGAGCGGCAACAGGATGGCACCGGCGGCGATCAGCAGGGCGACCGTGGAGAGGGCGGAGCGCGGCGCGGGCATGGATCCCATGGCGGAAATCCTCGAGTGTCTCCAGCTTGCCCGAAGCGGATCCGTTTCCGCAATAGGCAGGCGGTCGCAGGGAAGGCCATCCGTCTCAATGCAGCACAGATACGCGACAACATTATAGAAAAGTTGAAGCAAATTTATCGTTCTTTAACTTCTCGGTAGTTATTATTCTGGAACGCAATGAGACTGAGAAGGCGAGAGTTGGGAATATGACAGAGCAAGTCGTGTGGACCGATTTTCGCGGACGGAAGTACGCTTACGATGTCTTCGACTTCGAGGACCCGTGGACCGACCTGCCGGGTAACTATATTTTGGCCGGCCGCTCGAACAAGGGCTGGGTTGCGCTCTTCGTCGGCGAGACCAACAGCTTCAAGAAGCGCTTTGCCGCGCGCGACTCGGCCATGGTCCGGGCGCGCAACATGGGCGCCACCCATATCCTCGCCCACGTGAACATGGGCGGTTGGAAGGCGCGCGGGCAGGAAGAGCAGGCGCTGATCTGGGCCTACGACCCGCCCTGCAACTTCCCGCAACAGAAGGGCACGGTCCATCTTCCGGATTTCGCGGCCAACCGCCGGCAGTCGGCGCTCTAGAGTTCACGCATATCTATAAGGTGTGAGCCGCGTCACGGCGCCCTGCGGCCAGGGCGGCGCACACTAACGCCGAGTAAAGATCCGACCGGTCCCGTCACGGATTCTTAAGCCGTTCCCGCGATGATAGAGCGGGCTATTCGGCCGGTCGCAGCGACCGTGCGCGCTCGCGGCGCGCCGTTGCGCGATCGTCCGCGCCGCCTATGCATTTCCTGGCTTTGGTCCACCCCTAGCGAATCTGGAAAGCGAGCCGATGGCGAGCATCACGGGCACCCCCGGCGCTGACACCCTCAACGGCACGACCGGCGCCGACACGATGACCGGCCTCGCCGGCAACGACACCTACGTCGTCAACCACTGCGACGACGTGGTGGTCGAAGCCAACGGCACGCTGGACGGCATCGATACGGTGAAGAGCTCGGTCTCCTTCGTTCTCCTGCCCGATGTCGAGAACCTGACCCTGACCGGCACGGCGGCCATCGACGGCACGGGCAACCTCGCCGGCAACATCATGATCGGCAACGGCGCCGAGAACCGGATCACGACCGGCGGCGGCAACGATTCCGTTAGCGCCGGCGCCGGCAACGACGTCATCGTCGTCGATGGCGACAACGCGCTCGCTGGCGACAAGATCGACGGCGGGACCGGCATCGACCGTCTCCTTCTCAACGGCGACTATGCCGCCGGCCTCACGCTCGCACCGCTCCCGAACACGGGCGCCGTCGTCAACGTCGAGGAGATCGATCTCGCGGACGGCAACAGTTACAAGCTGACGCTCAACGACGCCACCAACACGGCCGGCCTCACCGTCGACGGCAGCGCCCTCACCGGCGCCAACACGCTGATCCTCGACGGCGGCGCCGAAACCAAGTCGTCGCTCACCGCCTTCGGCGGCGCCGGCGACGACAGCATCGCCGGCGGCAAAGGGAACGATCTCCTGCTCGGCGGTGCCGGCGCCGACAGCCTCACCGGCGGCGGCGGCACCGACACGGTGAGCTACGCCGGCTCCGCCGCAGGCGTCACGGTCGATCTCACGCTCGGCGCCCAGGGGGGCGTCGGCGACGCCAGCGGCGACCAGCTTTCCGGCTTCAAGAACGTCGTCGGTTCCGATCTCGACGACACGCTGACGGGCGACAACCAGAACAACAGCATCGCCGGCGGCGCCGGCAACGACACGCTGGTCGCCAACGGTGGCAACGACACGGTCCTCGGCGGCGACGGCAACGACCGGCTGGTCCTCGACGCCAACCTGACGACGGCCGACAAGATCGACGGCGGCGACGGCAACGACACGCTCGTCCTCAACGGCGACTATTCCAAGGGCTTCGCCTTCGGCGCCAACGTCACGAGCATCGAGAACATCGAACTCACGACCGGCAACAGCTACAAGCTGACGCTGGGCGCCACGACCAACAACGGCGGCCTCGTCGTCGACGGCAGCGCCCTCGGCGGCGGCAACAATCTAACCTTCAGCGGTGCTGCCTCCACCCTCAACGCTCTGACCGTGACCGGCGGCGCCGGCAACGACAGCATCCTTGGCGGCGGCGTCGCCGATACGCTGAGCGGCGGCACCGGCAACGACACGCTGGCGGGCGGCGCCGGCAACGACCTCATCAACGTCGGCGCGGCGCTGACCGCCGCCGACAAGGTCGACGGCGGCACCGGCAGCGATACGCTGCTGTTCAACGGCAACTACTCAGGCGGCGTGACCTTCACGGCGACGACGGTCACGAATGTCGAGACGTTCGCCTTCGCCGCCGGGAACGACTACACCCTCGCGCTCAACAACGCGACGAATTCGGCCGGTCTCACGATCGACGGCAGCAAGCTCGGGGCCGGCGACAACCTCTCGATCGACGCGAAGGCCGAAACCGCCAGCGCGTTCGATTTCATCGGCGGCGCCGGGGCCGACAGCTTCCTCGGCGGCGCCGGCAAGGACACGTTCGTGGGCGGCGCCGGCAACGACAGCTATGACGGCGGCACGGGGGTGGATCTCGTCACCTATGCGTCGTCGCTGGCCGGCGTCACCGTCGATCTCAGCGGCAACGTCCCCAACGCAGGCGGCGATGCGGCGGGCGACAAGCTGTTCAACATCGAGAACGTCATCGGCTCGACCCTGAACGACGTCATCGGCGGCGACAAGAACGCCAACGTCATTCTCGGCGGCAGCGGCGACGACGCGCTCGGCGGCGGCGCCGGCGGCAACGACACGATCTCCGGCGAGGATGGCGACGACACGATCGCGATGTTTGGCGCCCTGACGGCCGCCGACAAGCTCGACGGCGGGGACGGCCTCGACATCCTCGAGCTCAACGGCGACTACAAGGCCGGCCTCGTCTTCGGCGCCACGACGGCCGTCAATTTCGAGGCGATCATCGTCGACGCGGGCTTCAACTACAACCTCACCCTCAACGACGCCACCAACGGCGACGGGCTCTTCGTCGATGCCACCGCGCTCGTCGGCACCACGCTCAAGCTCAATGCGGCGGCCGAGAAGTCGAGCTTCCTCGACGCCACCGGCGGCACCGGCAACGACACGATCATCGGCGGCGGCGGCGCCGACACGCTCGATGGCGGCGCCGGCAACGACTCCCTCTCGGGCGGCGCCGGCCTCAACCTGCTGCATGGCGGCGCCGGCGCCGACACGCTTGTCGGCGGCGCCGGCGTCGACACGGCCGACTACAGCGGCTCGGCCGCCGTCACGATCGACATGAACCTGGTCACCCAAGTGGGCGGCGGCGACGCGGCGGGCGACCGTCTCTCCGGCATCGAGAACATCGCGGGTTCGGCCGGCAACGACAAGATCACCGGCAACAGCGCCAACAACTACCTCGACGGCGCCGGCGGTGCCGACACCCTGATCGGCGGCGCCGGCAACGACTCGCTCGAAGGCGGCGGCGGCGATTCGCTGGACGGCGGCGTCGGCATCGACATGGCGAGCTATGTCAGTTCCGGCGCGGTGACCGTCGACCTCTCGAACAACGCCAACAATGCCGGCGGCGCCGCCGGCGACAAGTTCACGAACATCGAAGGCGTCCTCGGCTCGAACGTCTCTGACAACCTCGTCAGCGGCAGCGCCAGCAACATCCTCTCGGGCGGCAAAGGGGACGACGTCCTGACGGCCGGCAGCGGCAACGACACCCTCAACGGCGGCGACGACAACGATCTGTTCGTCATGCTGGGCAACCTGAACACGCTCGACAGGATCGACGGCGGGAACGGGCACGACACGATCGAGCTGCAGGGCAACTATTCGGCCGGCCTGTCCATCAGCAGCACGGCGATCACCAACGTCGAGGAGATCGACCTCCTCGCGAGCGGCTTCAACTACCGGCTCGCGGTCGCGACCGGAACGAACGCCGCGACCCACATCGTCATCGACGGCAGCACGCTCGGTCTCGACACGCTCTATCTGGCCGGCTCCGGAGCGGGCGGCATCACCGCCACCGGCAGTGACGGGGCCGACACCCTGATCGGTGGCGCCGGCGGCGACGTGCTGAACGGCGGTGCCGGGGCCGACATCCTGAACGGCGGCACCGGGGTCGACACCGTGAGCTATGCCGGTTCGGCCGCGGCCGTGACGGTGAACCTGGCGCTGACCACGGCGCAGGTCGGCGGCGATGCGGCCGGCGACCGGCTGAGCGGCTTCGAGAACGCCACCGGCTCGGGCAACGACGACCTCCTCATCGGCACGACGGCCATCAACCAGCTCGACGGCGGTCTTGGCGACGACACCCTGATCGGCGCCGGCGGCGCCGACATTCTGATCGGCGGCGGCGGCAGCGACACGGCCGACTATTCCGCTTCCAAGGCCGGCATCACGATCGATCTCGGCTCCGGCGGCGCGCAGAAGGGCGGCGACGCCGAAGGCGATACCCTCAGCGGGATCGAGAATGTCATCGGCTCGGCCTTCAACGACACCTTCATCGGCGCGCTCGGCGCCAATGCGATCGACGGCGGGAAGGGCATCGACACCGTCAACTACGCCGCCTCGAAGACCGGCGTCACCGTCGACCTCGCCAACAGCGCGTCCAATGCCGGCGACCTCGCCGGCGGCGACGTCCTCACGAACATCGAGAACGTCACCGGTTCGGGCAAGGACGACAGCATCGCCGGCAACGCCAGCAACAACCTGCTCCTGGGCGGCCTCGGCGCCGACACGCTGGCCGGCGGGCTCGGGGGCAACGACACCCTCAAGGGCGATATCGAGAGCGACCAGTTCCTTCTGGGCAAGGACTTCACGTCTGCCGACCAGGTCGACGGCGGCACCGGGGTTACCGACACGACGAAGGTCGAGAACGACGTCGCGATCCTCGACGGCGACTATTCGGCCGGCGTCAAGTTCACCGCCACGACGATGCTGCGGATCGAGACGATCCAGGTGAACACTGGCCACGACTACAGCCTGACGCTGAACGACGCCACCAACGCGGGCAAGCTGACGGTCGATGCCTCGGGCCTCGGCGCCGGCGACACGCTCGACCTCGACAGCGCGGCCGAGACCACCGGAAAGCTGACCGTCATCGCCGGCGCCGGCGCCGACACGATCATCGGCGGCAAGGGCGAGGACACCGTCCTCTACAGCGCCTCGACCGGTCCGGTCACCGTCGACCTTTCGGACAACGCCAAGAACGCCGGCGGTGCCGCGGGCGATCAGCTGACCAACATCGAGAATCTCGGCGGCTCCGCCTTCGATGACAGCCTGACC
>JBKOWC010000259.1:0-3735 GCA_046724215.1 Pseudomonadota bacterium
GGTATTCCTCTATCGCGGCAGGCGCATCGGTAGGATGAACAATAATGGATGGCACCAGGCGCGGCGGCAGGCAGGAGTGCCCTCAGTTCGTGTCCATGACCTTCGACATTCGTTCGGAGCGCGGTTACGCGCAGCGGGCGTTTCGGCGGAAGATCGGGAAGCACTGCTCGACCATGCCAATCATTCGATGGCCGGTCATTATGCAAGTCCGGATGTGGGCCGCCTCTTGGCGCAGGCGAACCTGATTGTCGACCGGAGCGGCACGCGGACGCTGTTACGAATCGCGGAGCACCAAGGCGGACGTGCGGATAAAAGGTCCCACACAGTCCTACAGCAGAGGAAGGAGCACTTGGTTTTGCACGCCAAGTCCTTCAATCGCATCGAGGTAGCGAGGACCGGTGGATAAGAGGTCCCACAACGGTCCCACAGCAGCTAGGAGAACTTGGTTTCGCGTTCCAAACCTTTGAAAAGTGGCGCGCCCGGCAGGATTTGAACCCACGACCCCCTGGTTCGTAGCTTTTTCTTTGGGTCAAACGCGCCACTATTATCAACCACTTGCGCTGCGGCGGCCCTCGCACCTCTTCCGCACTGAGCGCCACTGAGCCGGACTGATTTACCCGAATCTCACCATCCTCTATAAGAGGAACGGCTCCGAAGCTACTCACGAAATGTTCATCCGTGCGCAAGTGCGCTCAACAAAGTCGCGCACGCAGCCGCGGAACTCGCGAATGTTGGCGACTACTCGACGGCTTCTAGTTCGACGTGTACGCGCCGACCGGCTGCGCTCACCAGATTGACGAGCGCGTCAAGCGAGAACTTCGAAAGTCTTCCGCGCAGCAGATCGTTCATCCGTGGTTGGCTGACGCCAAGCCGTTCTGCGGCTTTCGCTTGGGTCCAACCGGCGTCCTTCACCAGCGCTTGCAGCGCGTGCATGACTTGTGCGCGGGCCGTCAGGCTCGCCGACTGCTCTGCGCTGCCACTGATTGCGTCGAACACGTTGCCGTAAGTCACGGCTTTGGCCTTTTTCTGCGCTCGGCCTGCAGTTCTTGATACCGGCTTCGCGCGAGATCTAGGTCCCCGCGCGGGATCGCCTGCGTCTTTTTTTGAAACGCGTGCAGTACGTATACCGCCTCCGCCAGGCGAGCGACGTACAGCACGCGAAACGTTCCTTCGTCTGTCCATATGCGAATCTCCTCGACACTTGTCGATCAACCGCGAGGTGAGGCGCCATGGCGCGGAGCCATAGCGTTCCAGGTCGCGCGCACCTTTCCTTCGAGCAGTGTCCCCAGTAGGGCGAAGGCCGCGAGCGCCTCGACGACGAAGCCGAAGTGCTGGGCCGTCGGCAGCAGAGCGCCTCCGTGCGAGACGAAGAACCCGGCAGCGATGGCGGGGACAGCCATTGCGAGGTAGGACACGACGAACACCACCGAGAGCACGCCGGCGCGCTCGTGTGCCTTGGCAGTCGGCAGCACGGTACGCATCGCGCCCTGGAAGCCCGCGCCCAGGCCCGAGCCCGCGAGTGCGCTGGCGGCGAAGAAACCGGCGGCCGATTGCGCGCCAAGCGCGCCCATGGCTGCAGCGGTGCCAGCGATGAGGGCGATGGCGCCGTAGGCCATCACGGTGCGCGGGGCCCTCGAGCTGAGCGCGAGTACGGTGGCGGCGGCGCTGCCGGCAAGAACGAATGCAGCGATCCCGCTCGCGAGCGAGGGATCGAAGCCGAACACTGAGCGCGTGAGCGCCGGAATGAGCGAGGCGTAGAAGCCAGCGAGCGACCAGGCGGCGATCAGCACCGGCGCGGCGATGATCATCGGCGCCTGCGATGCAGCGGGGAGGCCGAACTGGGGCTTGAGCGACGCGACCGCGCCAGCGCGCCGCATCACGGTCTCGGCCATGAAGCTCACACCCAGCGCCTGCACCACGAATACTATCGCGAGCACGACGTAGACCAGCAGCGTTGGCGCCGGCAGGTAGTGCACGAGTAGGCCTGCAAGTAGTCCGCCGGCTCCCGTCCCCAACGGCGGAGTGACCGCATTCGCGACAGGCCCGCGTGCCTTGTTGAGGTCGAGCATGCCCGCACCGACGGCGCCGAGCGCGGCGCCGGTGGCAATGCCTTGTACCACGCGGGCCAGCATGAGCGCTCCGACGCCGTTAGCAGTGGCGAAGATGAACATCACGACCGCTTGCACGAGTGTGGCCACGATCAGCACGGGGCGACGACCGACATGGTCGGAAAGCCTGCCGACGAAGAGCAGGCTGCCGAGCAGCGCGAGCGCGTAGATCCCGAAAATTTCCGTGGTGGTCAGCGCCGAGAAACCCCATTCGGCCTGGTAGACCGGGTAGAGCGGCGTGGGCGCGAGCGAACCGGCTAGGAACGACACGGTGATCGAGGCAAGCAGGAAAAACGAAACGCGCGGCGAGAGGGTGCGGGCCGGGGCAGCGTCGACAGCGGGCAGTGCGGTGCAGTTACTCATCGGCAATTCCTCTTTGAGCGTCACAGACATAACGGACAGAACGGTCTAGGCGGATGCGTCCGGCGCGACCGAATTTCTCTGGGGCGGAGGATCATGGACAGGTCAGTGCCATGATCAGGAGTGACGGGTCGATTCGGCGTTGGCGCCGGACGGTTTCGCAGCTTTTGCAGCCCCCCAGAGCGAGCCAGGATTAACCCGGTCCGGGTGCAACGAGAGCATCCGCTCGTAGAGTTCCAGCGGCGTCGATGTGCTTGCCACGCAGGCGTTGAAGTCGTGTAGGTAGCGTCGAGTTTCCTCGATGTGACGCGGTGAGCTGTCGGGATCGAGGACGCCGTGTCCAGCCACGACTGCTTTCGGATGGAGAGACTCGATCCTGTCCAGCGCTTGAAGCCACTCGTTCCTGGCTTTTTCGTCGCACTCCGCGAGGTAGAGGTGTGTGGCGTTGTAAACACAATCGCCTGATATGACCAGTCCGATGGAGGGCGCATGCAGCGCCGTCGAGTGCGAAGTGTCGGTATGGCCCAGCTCAACCACATTCAGCGCTTCTCCCTCGAGGTACAAGGTATCTCCATCGAGAACCGCAGGCGCTGTCAACTGCGAAGGAAGTTGTCCGGGAAAGCGCGGTTCCCAGAAAGAGTTTACAAAGTCGGGCTTGATCTGGTCTTGAATGGCCGCAACCACGGGTGCCGTCGCGACCGCTCTAGCATTGGGGAATCTATCGAGCAGGAGCTTCAGACCGAAGTAGTGGTCACCATGAGCATGGGTGACGTAAATGGTCACCAGATTCTTGCCGCGCTCTACGACCCAATCCACTAGTTCCCTCGACTGCTGAGCGGACAGAAACGTGTCGACGAGTACCGCATCACGCTCGCCATGAATGAGCGTCACCGTGTTGGTTACCCACGCAAGATGCTCCTTGCCGGCGGGGACTCCTTGGGTAGAGCTGCCGCGCTTCTTGGTGAGGAGTTGCCATTTCAGCTTGGACGCAGGCATGCATCCTCCTTTCTTCCACCGATCAACGGTTGGCCAGTTCGCCCAGCAGACGACCCAGGGACATTTCCGCCTCTCGGGGCTACGGAAAAGTGAGGAAGAACCTTCGCACGATCACCGACACTATTCGCCAACCCATCGGCCTTGGTGAAGAACTCGACGAGACCGGTGGCGACGGCGGCGGGATTCCTGCCCGGCATGTCGTGGCTCGCACGCGGTATCAACACCGTGTCGATTTCTGGAATCCACTGCTGCAGTAGATCGGCGCCCTCAA
>JBKOWC010000133.1:0-6766 GCA_046724215.1 Pseudomonadota bacterium
GAGGAAGAGGTGGCCGTTCTCGATGAGCTGCGGCATCTCGCGGTAGAAGAAGGTCATCAGCAGGCTGGCGATGTGGGCGCCGTCGACGTCGGCGTCGGTCATGATGATGATGCGCTCGTAGCGCAGCTTCTTGTCGTCGTAATGCTCGCGCGTGCCGCAGCCGAGCGCCTGGATGAGGTCGATCAACTCCTGGTTGGCCTTGAGCTTGTCGGCCGAGGCGCTGGCGACGTTGAGGATCTTGCCGCGCAAGGGCAGCACCGCCTGGGTCTCGCGGTCGCGCGCCTGCTTGGCCGAGCCGCCGGCGCTGTCGCCCTCGACGAGGAAGAGCTCGGTGCCGTCCGCGCTGTCGCGCGCGCAGTCCGTGAGCTTGCCGGGCAGGCGGAGCTTGCGCGTGGCGCTCTTGCGCACCAGCTCCTTCTGCTCCTTGCGGCGCAGGCGCTCCTCGGCGATCTCGACGACGCGGTCGATGAGGTCGCGCGCCTGCTCGGGATCGCCCGAGAGCCAGTGATCGAAATGGTCCTTGATCGAGGCCTCGACCAGGCGCTGCGCCTCGACGGTCGCGAGCTTCTCCTTGGTCTGGCCCTGGAACTGCGGATCCCTGATGAAGACCGAGAGCAGCATGGAGGCGCCGCCGGCGATGTCCTCGGCCGTCACCACCGCCACCTTGCGGTTGTTCACCAGCTCGCCATAGGCCTTGAGCGAGCGAGCAAGGCCGCTGCGCAAGCCGGCCTCGTGGGTGCCGCCTTCGGGCGTCGGCACGGTGTTGCAGTAGGAGTTGAGGAAGCCCTCGCCGTCGACCGGCCAGGCGATCGCCCATTCGACGCGGCCGCGGTCCTCCGGGAACTTCGCCTCGCCGGAAAACGGGGTCTGCGTGACGGTCTTGCGGCCCTCGAGGGTGGCGGCGAGGAAATCCACCAGCCCGCCCTCGAAATGCAGCACGGCCTCGGCCGGCGTCGCCTCGTCGCCCTTGATGAGCGTGGGATCGCAGCGCCAGCGGATCTCGACGCCGCGGAAGAGATAGGCCTTGGAGCGCGCCATGCGGTAGAGGCGCGCCGGCTGGAAATGGGCACCCTTGCCGAAGATCTCGGGATCGGCATGGAAGCGCACGGCGGTGCCGCGCCGGTTCGTCGCCGGTCCGACCTTCTTCAGCTTGGCGACCGGCTTGCCGCGGGCATAGTCCTGCGCCCACAGCACGCGCTCGCGCGCCACCTCGACGGTGAGCTTGTCGGCCAGCGCGTTGACGACCGAAAGGCCGACGCCGTGCAGGCCGCCCGAGGTCGTGTAGACCTTGTCGGAGAACTTGCCGCCGGCGTGCAGCATGGTCATGGCGACTTCGAGCGCGGTCTTGCCCTTGATCTTGGGGTGCGGATCGACGGGAATCCCGCGGCCGTTGTCGGTGACGGTGACGAAGCCCTCGGCGTCGAGCTCGAGCTCGATGCGGCTGGCGTGGCCGGCGACGGCCTCGTCCATGGCATTGTCGAGCAGCTCGGCCACCAGGTGGTGCATGGCCCGCTCGTCGGTGCCGCCGATATACATGCCGGGGCGCCGGCGCACCGGCTCCAGGCCCTCGAGGACCTCGATGTCCTTGGCCGAATAGTCGGCCTGCGCCTTGCGCGCGAGATTGTCGAAAAGGTCAGGCATGGCCGTAATATAGGGACGTTTGCTGCAGCGCCGCAAGCAGGATGCTGTATGCGTCGGGACAACGAACATCTACGTATTGTAGGGGCGGGTCTTAGGACCCGCCCTCGTGGCGCTGGCGCCCAGGCCAATGACGACGGTCGATTGCGTTGGCGCGAGGGCGGGTCTAAGACCCGCCCCTACATAGGGGATGAGCAATGACCGACGACAAGCCGCCTGCCGGCCGCGAGCCGGCGCTGCGCAATTTCGCCATGCCGGCGGACGCCAATCCGAACGGCGACATCTTCGGCGGCTGGCTGATGGCGCAGATGGACCTGGCCGGCGCCGTGGCCGCCAAGCGGCGGGCGCGCGGGCGGGTCGCCACCGTCGCGGTCGATGCCATGACCTTCCACAAGCCGGTGTTCGTGGGCGACCTCGTCAGCTGCTACGCCGAACTGGTCAAGGTGGGCCGCACCTCGATGACCGTGAAGATCGAGACCTGGGTCGAACGGCGCACAACCCAGTCGATCGAAAAGGTCACGCAGGCCACCTTCACCTACGTCGCCATCGACCAGCAGGGGCGGCCGCGGCCGGTCGACGGCGGGCCGGAAGGCGGCCAGGGTGCAGTGCAGTAAACGCAAGATTTACCATGAACAATCAGGGATTCTTATACCGGCAAGTCTAAAGTTTGACACTTCGGCGTCGGAAAGCGGTCGCCGATACTCGGCCCACAAAAAGCACAACCAGAAACGGAAGAAGTCAGTGGGGGATCATGGGGAGACGCCTCATTGCGGTGCTGCTGCTGGCGGCGCTGTCGGCTTGCGCCAACCAGCCGTCGCCGTCGGTAACCCAACCGTCGAGTAACCCGGACCTGCCTTTGCCGCCGGTGAAGCCGCCGGTGCCGAAGGACTGGGCGCAATCGACGTCCGCGGGCGTTGACGGCGCCAAGGTCGTGCACCTGTCGGCCGCCGACTTCGAGTGCCTGGCCCAGGCCATCTATTTCGAGGCCGGCAACGAGATCCCGACGGGACAGCGGGCGATCGCCGACGTCATCATCAATCGCTTGCACGATCCGCGCTTTCCCAAGACCGTATGCGACATCATCCACGACGGCGCCGGGGTCGGCATCGGGCACTGCCAGTTTTCCTGGTTCTGCGACGGCCGCAGCGACGACACGTCCGACGAGGTCCGCTGGCAGATGGCCGAGCAGGCGGCGACCGAGGTGCTGAGCGGCGACTATCCGGACTGGACCAAGGGCGCGCTCTACTTCCACAACAAGTCGGTAAGGCCGCCCTGGCGCCGGCGGCTGCTGCTCACCAACGTCATCGGCAATCACATCTTCTACCGCGATCCTGCTTAGACGTCGGCCATCGCCCATCCAAGCAGTAAGTGATGGTGCATCAGGGTTTGGGGACTTGCTCCGCGAACGCCCGTGCGATGTCGATTCTGCGCATGAACGTGACATCATCCAGGCTTTGCGCGTAGTCGATAAATCGCGCCAACGCATCCGAGCGAGCCGGATTGCCCGTAATTCGCGGGTGCAATCCGACCGACATCATGCGTCCCAGGTCGTCGCCGTCGTTCCGCAGCCGGTTCAGGCAGGCCTTGGCGGTCTCGAAGAAATGTTCCGGGCTGCCGTAGCCGGTCCCCAGGATGTAGCGCGCATCGTTGACGACGAGGGAATACGGGACCACCAGATGCGTGCGGCCGCGGACCTTGGTCCAGTACGGCAGATCGTCGTTGTAGCAGTCGGAATCGTAGAGGAAACCACCCTCCTCGACGACGAGTTCGCGCGTGTTCGTGCTCATTTCCCGGCAATACCAGCCGAGGGGTCGCGCGCCGGTCGTCTTCTCGATGGAGGCGATCGCGCGTTTGATCGCCTCGCGTTCCTCGTCCCTGGTCATTTCATAGTGGTTGCTCCAGCGATAGCCGTGGCCCGCCACCTCGTCGCCGCGGCGCACCAGCTTCGCCGCCACGGCGGGGTTGCGTTCGAGCGCCACCGCGCAGCCGAAGAACGTGACTGGAATGGCGGCCGCGTCGAAGATCCGGAACATCCGCCAGATGCCGGCCCGCGCCCCGTATTCGTACATCGACTCCACCGCGAGGTCTCTCTGGTCGTCGACGGCGAAGGGCAGCTCATACATGCCGTCGTTCATCTTGTCGCCCATCGCGAAGGTCTTCTCCGATCCTTCCTCGTAGTTGATGACGACCTGCACGGCCACCTTGGCGCCGTTCTGCCAGCGCACGCGCGGGGGATGCTCGCCGTAGCCGACCAGTTCGCGCGGAAGGCCCGGGACGTCGTCGATATCCGTATTGCGGAAGAACTGTGGATTCATGCGCTGATTCCTTCTCTGAAGCTCTCGAATTTCAGTCCAAGCCGGCGAGGCTGCGCGCGCCATCGACGACCAGCAGCTGGCCGTTCACGTAGGCTGCCTCCGCGCTCGCCAGGAACAGGAACACATGTGCGATGTCTTCCGGGCTGCCGACGCGACCGGCGGGAATCTTTCTGGCCACGGCTTCGACTCCCTCGGGCCCCAGCGAATTGACCGGATCGAGCGCCTGGGGCGTGCGAATGACTCCGGGCGCGACGGCGTTGGCGGTGATGCCGTTCGCCCCGAACTCCACGGCCAGGGATTGCACCAGGCCAACGAGCCCGGCCTTCGATGCCGTGTAGTGCGAATGCAACGGCCAGGCCGAGACCGTGCCTGCGACGGAAGAGGTGGCGATGAGGCGCCCATAGCCGGCGCTCTGCATGTGCGGCAGGGCCGCGCGGAAGCATCGCCAGACGCCGTTGAGGTTCACGTCGAGGACCTTGTTCCAGGCGGCGTCGTCGAGGTCCGCCAGCTGCACCTTGCGGGCGATGCCGGCATTGGCGACGGCGATATGCAGGCCGCCGAGTTCGCGGACGGCGCGCGCCACCAGGGCGTCGACATCGGCCGCCTTGGTGACGTCGACTTCCGCGACGACGGTCCGACGGCCGGCTTTCTCCACGGCTCTGCGAACCGGCTCGATATCGTGGCCATCCGGCGGATACCAGGCGAGCGCCAGATCGGCTCCCGCCGCGGCGAATATCCGCGCCGTGGCTGCGCCGATGCCGGAGGCGGCTCCGGTGATGAGCGCTACGCGACCTGCGAGGCTGAACATGACGCCCTTCCGATGCCCGTCACAGCATCACATCTCCGCCGTTCGGCCCGAGCGTCTGGCCCACATAGTAGGAACCTTCCGCCGAGGCGAGCAGCACGGCCGTCGGCGTCACCTCGTCGACCGTCCCGAAGCGCCCGATCGGCAGCTCCGCGAGCTTGCCGCTGCGCCACTCCTCGGTCTCGCTGGCCAGGAGGGGCGTCTCGATCGGGCCCGGCGCAATGGCATTGACGAGCACGCCGCGCAGCGATACTTCGCGGGCAAGCGACTTGGTCAGCCCGATGACGCCCGCCTTGCTGGCGGCATAGTGTCCGACGGACTTCCCGCCGATCTGACCGAGCTGCGACGCGATGTTGATGATGCGGCCGTCGCGCCGCTCCAGCATCTGTCCGATCAGCGCCCGCGTGCAGAGAAAGACGCCGCGCAGGTTGACGTTCATGACGCGGTCCCAGTCCTCGATCGACAAATTCTCGATGAGGGACTCGGTGAAGATGCCGGCATTGTTGACGAGAATATCGACCCGGCCGAAGCGGCCGAGCGCCGCTTCAGCCATAGACCGCACGCTCCGTTCGTCGCTCACGTCCGTCTGCACGAACAAGACCTCGCGGCCTTGTTCCCTGACGCCGGCGAGGACGTGGGCGGCCCGTTCCTCCGCCACCCGATCGGCGATGACGAGGTCGGCGCCCTCGCGGGCAAAAGCGATGGCGATGCCTTTGCCGATCCCGGAAGCCGCGCCGGTTACGAGCGCGATGCGATCTTTCAGTCGCTTCATCCTTGCGCTCCCGTCTGGCCGGGCTGCCGCGGCGCCTGCCACAGGCGCTTGATCTCGTCACCGGCGGCCATGTCGAACCGGTGCCGCATCAGAAGCATCGAGGCTTCATGCTGGGCGTGGTCGTCGCTGGCGACGCAATCTTCCGCGATCACCACGTAGAAATCATTGAACATCGCGTCGCGCGCCGTCGATTCGACGCAGCCTTCGGTCGTGCATCCGCCGACCACGACCGTCTTGATGCCGTTGCTGCGCAGGAGCATGTCGAGATTGGTCCCCCAGAAACCGCTCGACCGGTATTTGCGCACGACAAGCTCGTTCTCGAGCGGCATGAACTCCGGCGCAAATTCGTGCCCCGGCGTGCCGGGAATCGTATAGCGCAAGGGCGGCTGGTTGCGGCGCGCGTTCTTGTGCATCCGGAGATTGAAGCGGATCTGAGCCGGAGAATCGCTCATCCTGTCGGGGAGGGCGGTGTTCTGCAGGTGGATGACCATGGTCCGCGCGCGCCGGGCGGCGGCCAGCAATGATGCCAGGCGCGGCCGCGACTCCGCGTACATGGACAGGTCGATCCCGAGCGATGCGAACAATCCGTCCGGCTCGATGAAATCGCGCTGCATGTCGATCATGATCAGCGCCGTGTGCGCCGGGTCGACGAGCTCCGCGAGCTCCGTCAGCACGATCTTGCCTTCTATGTCGATCATGGTCGGTCCTTGAGCCGAGTCGGAAACGCGGGGAGGCCGGGCTCGCCGGCCTCCCCCGTTTTCGTCACGGCTTTGCGATCCAGGTCGGCGTCACTTCCGACGCCAGGAACAGCTTCTCGTCCTTGACTCCGATGATCGAGACGGTCTTGTCCGGGACCCGGCTGCCCTGTGAATAAGAGATGGACCCGGTGATGCCCTTGTAGCCCTGGGTAGCCGCAAGCGCGTCGCGGATCTTGGCGGAATCGACCGAGCCTGCGCGGGTGATCGCATCGGCAACCAGGCCGACCGTGTCATAGCCGAGGGCCGCGAAGGCGTTTTCCGGCGGCGTGTTGTAGGCCGCCTTGTAGGCCTGATAGAATTTCACGATTCCAGGCGTGCTGTCTTCGCCCATGAAAGCGTGGGTCGAGAAGAAGACGTTGTTGGCCGCCTTGCCGCCGACGCTGAGCAGCAAAGGCGTGTCATAGCCGTCGCCGCCCACGATCGGCTGCGTGAGGCCGGCTTGGCGCATCTGCTTGACGACAACACCGATGTCGTCCGG
>JBKOWC010000110.1:0-3850 GCA_046724215.1 Pseudomonadota bacterium
CGCGGTAGCGCGCATCGCCTTTGGGCGTCAGCTGCACGAGCTTCGAGCGCCGGTGTTTCGGATTGTCGGCGAACCTGACGAGCCCCTCGGCTGCAAGCTCATCGGCCAGCCGCTGCATTCGCTGGCGGCTGGTGGGCCGCATGTGGGCGATCTGCGGCACCGTCAGCGGACCCAGCAGCGCGAGGCTGTGCAGGAAGCCGAACGAACCGCCGCCCCAGCTGGTGATCAAGCCGGTCTTCTGGCCGATCGCCCGTATCCTGAAGAAGCACTGGGCCACTTCGAGCATCAGCGCGCCGATCGCCTCGGCCTTGCCGTCGACGATCGGGGCCGCCCCGGTCCTGTGTCGCCTCGACGCCATCGCCTCCCTTCTCCCGCGAGCCGCATTCTCCAGTTGACACCATGGTTGTCAATTTCTATTGATGACACCCTGGTTGTCATTATGCCTTTGTCGCGCGCATGAGCGAATCACCGGGCCATGCCAACACCCTCGTTCGCCCGCCGATTGCGCTTCTGCTGGCCTTCGTCGCCGGCTTGGCGCTCGACTGGCTCCATCCGCTGCCGTTCGCTCCGACGGGACTGCCCCACGCATGGGTGGGGGCCGGCGTGTTCGTCCTCGGCCTCGCGCTCGTCGTTTGGGCGATCAGAACGTTCAAAGCGGCGGGAACGCCTGTCCAGGGCTACAAGCCGACCTCCGCGATCGTCGACCGCGGCCCCTATCGGTTCACGCGCAATCCCATCTACGGCGGCATGTTCGTCGGTCTCGCCGGCCTTGCCGTCGCCTTCGACACGCTCTGGCTGCTCGTCGCTCTGGTCGCCTTCTTCGCAATCATCCGCTTCGGCGTCGTCGCGCGCGAGGAAGCCTACCTCGACCGCAAATTCGGCGACGCCTACCGCGACTACAAGGCCCGCGTCCGCCGCTGGCTGTAGCGGTTCGACGAACGGTCTGGCCGTGCGGCGTCAGCCCTACGCGCTTCCCGGCCATTCAACACGTAAGAGTCCATAGCAGAGCTTGTCGGTTCGGCCGTCGCGAGCGTGCTCGTGGCTGCGTAGTCGCCCTTCGCACTGCATTCCGAGTCGCTCCATCAGTCGCTGTGACCGTGCATTGCGCGCGTCCGTGGTGGCCCAGATCCTGGCGAGACCGAACGCGTCGAAGCTCCATGCAACGGCAGCGCGGACAGCTTCGGAGCCGATTCCCTTGAGGTATGTGGGGGAGATAGCGGCTGAATTCCGCATCGTTCCGGTATGCGAGCACGTCCTCGACGTCACCCGAGCGAAACCGCCGGAGTACCAGCCGGTCTGTTTGAAGTTCGATGGGTTCCATGCGCTGACCTCTTTGAAGAGGGCTAGCCGCCCGGCAGCGGAGCTGGGAGCAACAAGGTCGTCGTGAATCCCGGCACGAGTGGGGTCATCCAACGACGCGCCCGACCGCGGCCGAAGGACTGCACCTTGCCTGCCGCCGCCAGCGAGTCGAGTGCCCGCTGCACGGTGCGCTGGCTGGCGCCGAGCGCAAGCGCGAGGGCCGAGCTCGACCACGACTCGCCGTCGCCGAGGAAGGCGAGCACCGCCGCATACGCCTCTTCGACGGGCCGCGCGAGCACGACGACCTCGCGGGCGCGGCGCGGCGCCAGCGCAAAGCCTCGCTTCGTGGCGTTGATGCCGGCCAGCGTCCGCAGCACCGTGCGAAGCCGCCCGATCTCGACTCGCAACCGTGCGCGGTGCGAGTCATCGGCGTGCTTCGCCCGGAAGGCGCTTGCCAGGAGCGTGCCCCGGGGCACGTCGCCCGGCCACGCTTCGCCCAGCGCGCGGGCGAGTGCGAACAACACCGGACGCCGGGCAAGCGAGACCACCGCGCCAGCGTCGCGCACCAGGTAGCGGCAGGCGTCCACGACGAGCGCCTTCGACGCCAGCAACGCTTCCACCTCCTCGAGCAGGAGAGGCCGTTCCTCGCCGCGCGCAATCAGTCGTGCCGCGGGCGCGTTCAGGATGCGAAATGCGCCTTCGACCTCCGCCGTCAGCGCCGGAATGCCGGCGTCGCGCGCAGCGCGCTCGGCCCGCGCGAGCGCCGCCCGCGCCGCCTTCGTCTGCAGGTGCCGCAGCGCGATCCCCGCAACCACCAGCTCGTGGGCGGCGCTCAGCGCTGGCGGGAAGGGCGCCGGGTCGAGCCCAGCGAGCTTGCGCTCAGCTTCGTCGAGGCGCCCGATCAGGAGGAGGCGGCGGACCTCGAGATAGCGCGCATGCGCGGCGTTGAGCCGGTCGCCATGCGCTTCGAGTGTTGCGCGCGCCGCGTCGAGCGCTTTCGCCGGCCAGCCCAGGTCGCGCGAGACGAGCGCGATCTCGGCCTCGGCGACGACGCAGCGCGCGCGGGCCACGGCCTCTCGCGGACCGAAGGCGCGCGCCGCCCGTCGCAGGAGAGCCTTCGCGCGAACGAGATCGCCGAGCTGCGCCATCGCGATGCCGCGCAGTGCCAGGGCCGGAGCGTCCTCACGCAGGGCGACCCGGTTCAGGGCACCGAAGGGGTCACCCGCGGCGAGGGCGCGCGCTGCGGCGGTAATCAGCGAGTCCATCGGAATCCCGCCACACTTGTAACTCCCACCCTTCGATGCCCGGCACTAACTCATCATTCGACCACCGTATCGGGAACGCAACGAACGGCGAAGGATTTTCAAAGGAGAGACGAACGATGACGACGCACAAGACCGGAACACGCGAACAGTGGCTGAAAGCGCGGCTCGATCTGCTGAAGGCGGAGAAAGAGCACACGCGGCGCAGCGATGAGCTGGCGCAGCGACGTCAGGAGCTGCCCTGGGTCCGGGTCGAAAAGGCATACCGGTTCGAGACCGACGAGGGGAACGCCTCGCTGGCCGACCTCTTCCGCGGGCGCTCGCAGCTCCTCGTCTACCACTTCATGTTCGGGCCTGACTACAAGGCCGGCTGTGCGACCTGCTCGACGATCGCGGACGGCTTCAACGGCTTCGCTGTTCACCTGGCCAACCACGACGTTGCGCTCTCGGCGGTGTCGCGGGCGCCGCTCGCCAAGCTGCAGGCGTTCAAGCGGCGGATGGGGTGGACGTTTCCCTGGGCGTCCTCGGCCAGCGGCGACTTCAATTTCGACTTCAACGTCTCGATCACCGAGGAGCAGCAGCGCAAGGGCGGCGTCGAATACAATTACCAGCGCGGCCACCCGCTCAACGAGACCGCGTCGGTCCCGGAGCCGGTCCTCCAGAACGCGGCCATGGCCGGCACCGACGCGGCCACGTACATGCGCGAGCGGCCCGGTATGAGCGCGTTCGTGGTCGAGAACGGCTTCGTCTACCACACCTATTCCACCTATGCGCGCGGACTGGACGCCCTCTGGGGCATGTACCAGTGGCTCGATCGCGCCCCCAGGGGACGCAACGAGGAGGGCATCTGGTGGCGCTACCACGACGAGTATGGCAAGCGCTGAGCGAAATCATGGCGTCGGCGGCGCGACCGGGGTCGGCCGCATGTATGTCCGGAATCGTCGAAACTGCTGCTGACGGGTTACAGCGCTGTCGAAATTCGGGGTTCCCAAACGACACCATGGGTCCGTGTTTGATGCGTGCCAACAAAGGGGAGAATGATCATGAAGCTCTATGGATTTGGTCCGACGCGCTCGCTTCGCGCCCTCTGGGGTCTCCGGGAACTCGTGGTCGATTTCGAGTTCGTGCCCGTCAACCTGCGGGCCGGAGAGCATCGCCGCCCCGAATTCCTGGCGATCAATCCGGCCGGCAAGGTGCCGGTGCTCATTGATGGCGACAGCGTCATCCCGGAATCGGCGGCCATCGTTCTCTATCTGGCCGAGAAGTATCCGGACAAGGGGCTGCTGCCG
>JBKOWC010000202.1:0-3955 GCA_046724215.1 Pseudomonadota bacterium
CAGGAGATCTTTACCGCTCTCTCGAAGGCCGACCCCGGCCGCGGCGTCGTCGCCGGCCTGTGCACTGCCTTCATCGGCATCACTGCCGACCGGCTGATCAGCGCCTGGAGCCGGCGCGTCAAGGACCGTTTCGGTGTCGCCTGAGATGGCCATGACGGCCCGCGATCCCCTCGCCCGCGTCCGAGATCTCACATGCTGGTCGAGTGCCGTCGAGCCGGAGCCCCTCACCGGCGGCATCACCAACAAGAACTTCGTGGTGCGCGACCGCGGGCAACGCTTCGTCGTCCGCATCGGCGACGACATCCCGGTCCACCAGGTGATGCGCTTCAACGAGCTTGCAGCGAGCAAGGCCGCGGCGGCCATCGGCCTGTCTCCCGCGATCGTTCATCATGAACCGGGTGCCATCGTGTTCGCGTTCGTGGAGGGGAAGACGCTCGCGGCCCCGGATGTTCAGCGGCGGCCGATGCTCGAGCGGATCGTGCCGCTGCTGCATCGCTGCCATCGGGAGATGCCGGAACGCATCCGCGGGCCGATTCTGATGTTCTGGGTGTTTCACGTGCTGCGCGACTACGGCGCCACGCTGCGCGACGGCAACAGCCGCCGCGTGTCGGAACTGCCGCGCCTCCTGCAGATCGCGAGCGAACTGGAGGCGATCGTCGGACCGATCGATGTCGTCTTCGGCCATAACGACCTGCTGCCGGCCAATTTCATCGATGACGGGCGCCGGTTGTGGCTGATCGATTGGGACTATGCCGGGTTCAACAGCCCGCTCTTCGATCTCGGCAACCTCTGCTCGAACAACGAGATCGCCGCGATCGACGAAGACTGGCTGCTCGAGGCCTACTTCGATCGCCCGCTGACGGCAGACCTGCGCCGGCGCTATCACGCGATGAAATGCGCGTCGCTCCTGCGCGAGACGATGTGGAGCATGGTGTCCGAGATCCACTCGACGCTGTCTTTCGACTATGTCGCCTATACCGCCGAGAACATGGCTCGCTTCGAGCGCGCCTACGGCGACCTGAAGCAACACTGAGGACGCGATGGCACAGGTCCCCGCGCAGGCTCGGGCGGTCATCATCGGCGGCGGCATCATCGGCTGCAGCACAGCCTACCACCTGGCGAGGCTCGGCTGGCAGGACATCGTCCTCATCGAGCGCAACAAGCTGACGAGCGGCTCCACCTGGCATGCCGCCGGCCTCGTCGGGCAGCTGCGGACGTCGGCGAACATCACGCAGCTGCTGAAGTACAGTGTCGAACTCTACGACAGACTGGAACGCGAGACGGGCCAGGCGACCGGCTGGAAGCGGAACGGCGGCCTGCGCCTCGCCTGCAATCCCGAGCGGATGACGGAGATCAAGCGGCAGGCGACGACGGCGCACAGCTTCGGCCTCGAGATGCATCTGCTGACGCCGGCGGAGGCCCGGGACCTTTGGCCGGTCATGGATATTGCCGACCTCGTCGGCGCCGCCTTCCTCCCGACGGACGGTCAGGCTAATCCGGCTGATATCGCGCAAGCCCTGGCCAAAGGCGCCCGCAAGGCCGGCGTGCAGATAGTCGAAGATTGCAAGGTAACGGGAATCCAGGTCGCCAAGGGAATCGCAACAGGAGTCAGCACGGCCCTGGGCGATATTCGCGCGGACGTGGTCGTGAACTGCGGCGGGCAGTGGGCGCGCGAGATCGGCCGCCTGGCCGGTGTCTCGGTGCCGCTGCAGTCGATGCAGCACCAGTACATCGTGACCGAGCCGATCGCCGGCGTCCCGCGCAATCTGCCGACGCTGCGCGATCCGGACCGTCTCATCTATTTCAAGGAGGAGGTCGGCGGCCTGGTCATGGGCGGCTACGAGCCGAACCCGATCCCGTGGGCCGTCGACGGCATCCCCGACGGTGTTCACTTCACCCTGCTCGAATCCGACTGGGACCACTTCGAACCGGTGATGGAGCAGGCGCTCGCCCGCGTTCCGGCGCTGGCGACCGCTGGAATCAAGCAGTTGATCAACGGCCCGGAGTCGTTCACGCCCGATGGCAACTTCATCCTCGGCGAGGCGCCGGAGCTGCAGCGGTTCTATGTCGGCGCCGGCTTCAACGCCTTCGGCATCGCCAGCGCCGGCGGCGCCGGTCGCGCGCTGGCCGAATGGATCGCGGCCGGCGAACCGCCCATGGACCTCTGGCCGGTCGACATCCGGCGCTTCGGCACGCTGCACCGCGATCGCGGCTGGGTGCTGACGCGCACGGTCGAAGCCTACAGCAAGCACTACACGATGGCCTGGCCGCACGAGGAATACACGAGCGGCCGGCCGCTCCGCCTCTCGCCGCTCTACGAGAGACTCAAGAGCCACGGCGCCTGCTTCGGCTCCAAGCTCGGCTGGGAGCGGCCGAACTGGTTCGCGCCGAACGGAGTCGAGCCGCGGGACGTCTACTCCTACGGCCGCCAGAACTGGTTCGACGCGGTCGGCGCCGAGCATCGCGCGGTACGGGAACACGTCGGGCTCTTCGACCAGACCTCCTTTGCCAAATTCCTCCTCTTCGGCCGCGACGCCGAAGCCGCCCTGTCGTGGATCGCCGCCAACGATGTGGCGAGACCGCCCGGCAGCCTCGTCTATACGCAGATGCTGAACAAGCGCGGCGGCATCGAATGCGACCTGACGGTCTCGCGCCTTGCGGACGATGCGTACTACATCGTCACCGGCACCGGCTTCGCCACCCATGACTTCGCCTGGATCAAGGCCAATGTTCCTCCCGACCTCGATGCCCGGCTGATCGATGTCACCGCGTCCTATGCCGTGCTGTCGCTCATGGGCCCGCGGGCGCGCGAGGTGCTGGGCGCCGTCACGAGCGCGGACGTCTCGAATGCCGCCTTCCCGTTCGGAACCTGGCGCGAGCTGATGATCGGCGGCGCGGCGGTTCGCGCCTTGCGGGTCACCTATGTGGGCGAACTCGGCTGGGAATTGCACATCCCCGTCGAGACCGCGATCACCGTCTACGATGCCCTCATGGCGGCCGGCAAGGCGCACGGCATCGCCGATGCCGGCTATCGCGCGATTGAATCGCTGCGCCTGGAGAAGGGGTATCGTGCCTGGGGCTCCGACATCGGCCCGGATCACACGCCGCTCGAGGCCGGCATGGCGTGGGCCGTCAAGCTCAAGCAAAACACGCCGTTCCTCGGCCGCGAGGCATTGGCGGAGCAGGCGACAGGCCCGCTGAAGAAACGGCTGGCCGCTTTCACCCTCGACGACCCGGCCATCGTGCTGCTCGGTCGCGAAACGATCTTTCGCGATGGCCAGCAGGTCGGCTGGCTCACCAGCGGCGGTTACGGCTACACCGTCGGCAAGAACATCGGCTACGGCTATGTCCGCAGTCCGGCCGGTGTGCCGACGGACTGGCTGCTTTCCGGCCGCTACGAGCTGGAGGTGGCGGCTGAACGGGTGCCGGCGGCGATCCATCTGGCGCCGCTCTATGATCCGAAGATGGAGCGGATCAAGTGCTAGACCGCATCGACGGCGCCGAGATCGTCATCATCGGCGGCGGCATCATCGGCTGCAGCATCGCCTATCACCTGACGCGCATGGGCAAGGCCGATGTGCTGCTGCTCGAGAAGAGCGGCCTCACCCATGGTGCCACCTGGCACGCCGCCGGGCTCGTCGGCCAGCTTCGCTCCTCGCGCAACCTGACGCGCATGCTGCAGCGGAGCGTGGCGCTCTACGACCGGCTCGAAGCCGAGACCGGCCAAGCCACCGACTGGAAGAAGGTCGGCAGCCTGCGCCTGGCGAGTTCGTCCGACCGTCTCCTGGAGATCAAGCGCGCCGCAACGATGGCGAAGAGCTTCGGGCTGGACATGTCGATCATCTCGGCGCGGGAGGCGCGCGACCTCTGCCCGATCCTCGACATCGACGGCGTGCTCGCGGCCGCCTACCTGCCGAGCGACGGCTATGTCGATCCGGCCAGCGTGACGCAGGCG
>JBKOWC010000329.1:0-4076 GCA_046724215.1 Pseudomonadota bacterium
CACGTCTCCGCCGCGGGTCCGTTCCGTCACTGGCCCTGGAGCCTCAGCGTGCACGCGGCCGACGCGGTGCTGGCCTGCCTCGGCAGCCAACTCGCCGGCTGGCAACTCTCCGTCGGATCGGGAAAAGAAGCCTATCATGCCCTCGGCTCGGGGCCCGGCCGCGCCATCGCCCGCAAGGAAGCGCTCTATGACGAGCTCGGCTATCACGACAGCGGCGAGCAGGCCTGTTTCGTCCTCGAGGTCGACCGGCCGCCGCCGGCCACCCTGGTCGACAAGGTGGCCAAGGATTGTGGCATCCCGCCGACCGGCCTGACGTTCATCCTGACCCCGACGCGCAGCCTCGCCGGCACCGTGCAGATCGTCGCCCGCGTGCTCGAGGTGGCGCTCCACAAGCTGCATGAGCTGCACTTTCCGCTCGACCGTGTCGTCGATGGCGTGGGGACGGCGCCGTTGCCGCCGCCGGCTGCGTCGTTCACGGCTGCCATGGGACGCACGAACGATGCCATCATCTATGGCGGCTCCGTGCACCTCTTCGTGACCGGCCCCGACGCCGATGCGGAAAAGCTGGCGCACGGCCTGCCGAGCGCCGGGGCGCGCGACTACGGGCGGCCGTTCGCCGAGATCTTCACGGGCTACAAGGGCGATTTCTATGCCATCGACCGCCTGCTCTTCAGTCCGGCACAGGCGATCGTGACGGCCCTGGACAGCGGCCGCAGCTTCCATGGCGGCGCGCTCGACGAACCGCTGATCAACCGGTCCTTCGGCTATGAGCGAACGGCCTAGGATCGCGATCTTCGTCGACAAGCCCGACTGGCATACACGGCGGCTGAAGCGGGCGTTCGCCGGCCGCGGCGCGGATGCCGTCCAGGTCTCTCTCGCGGGTTGCGGCTTCGCCATCGCCGGCGGCCGCCACGGTCTGCAGTTGCCGGGCTTCGCCGACGCGCTGCCGGCCGGCGCCTTCGTGCGTATCATCCCCGGCGGCAGCTTCGAGCAGGTGACCATGCGGTTGGGCGTCCTGCATGCGCTGCGCGAGCTGGGCGTACCCGTGTGCAACGACGCCCGCGTCGTGGAGCGCTGTGTCGACAAGTCGATGACGAGCTTCCTGTTGCATCGCGCCGGCATCCCCACGCCGCCGACCTGGAGCATCGAATCGGCCGAGCAGGCGCGCCGTCTCGTCCGCTCCGAGGTGCGTCCCGGCCGCCCGCTCGTCCTCAAGCCTCTCTTCGGTTCCCAGGGCCACGGCCTTCGGTTGATCGACGATGCAGAGGCGCTGCCGCCGCCCGAGGAGACCGCCGGCGTCTACTACTTGCAGCACTACGTGGCGTGCCCGCCGCCGGGGTGGCGGGACTGGCGGGTCTTCGTCGTCGGCGGGTGCGCCGTGGCGGCGATGATCCGCCACGGCACCCAATGGCGCACCAATGCCAGCCAGGGCGCCCGCTGCGAGGGCGTCGCGGCGACCGGCGAAATCGCCGATCTATCCGTGGCCGCCGCCGCGGCGGTCGGCGCGAGCTACGCGGGCATCGACATCATTCAGGCCGCGTCCGGCCAGTTCTTGGTCCTGGAGGTCAACAGCATGCCGGCCTGGCGTGCGTTGCAGCAGGTCTGCACCGTCGACGTCGCCGATCTCGTTGCCGGCGAACTGATGGCGGCGCTGCCGGCGCCCGCCGCGGTACGGGAACTGCGCCGCGCCCGGCGTGCGACGGGGCGTCGGTGAGGCTGTCGGGCGACGCCGTCGCCGCCGCCTATCTGGAGTCCTGTCTCGCTGAACTCTCGGCGCTGAAGCCGGGGAACGTGCACGCGTTTGCGCCCGGCCACGGCATGTCCATCGCCGACTTCGAGGCCAGTGCCCGGGCGAGCGCGCCGGCGATGGGTCGGGATGGGTTGACGGTGGGCGCCCGCGTGCTCGCGGCCATCGAGGCAACGCGCGCTGCCGTCGGATGCAATACCAACCTGGGCATCGTCCTGCTGTGCGCGCCGTTGGCCGCGGCTGCGATGTTGCCGACCGGTGCGTTGCGAGACCGGTTGAGGGAGGTGCTGGATCGGCTGGATATCGCCGACGCCGAGGCAGCGTTCGCCGCCATCCGTCTGGCCCAGCCCGCGGGGCTCGGGCAGCAGCCGCAGCACGACGTCCGTGGTCCCGCCGCGGCGTCGCTGCTGGCGGCAATGACTGCGGCTCGCGACTACGACCGTGTCGCGCGCCAGTACGCCACAGCCTATGCCGACATATTCGACACGGGCGTCCCCTGCTACCGCGCGGCACTCGATCGCTGGGCGGCGCAGACATGGGCGACGAGCACGACATACCTGGAGTTTCTCAGCCGTTTCCCCGACTCGCACATCCAGCGCAAATTCGGCGCCGAGGAGGCGCGCCGCGTCAGCGAAGCCGCGCGGCCGCTCGCCGCGCGCCTGGCCGCCGCCGCCGATCCCGCGTCGCTGACGGCGGACCTGCTGGCATTCGATGCCGATCTGAAGGCCGCCGGTCGCAATCCCGGCACCAGCGCCGACCTTACGGTCGCGAGCCTGTTCGCGGTGCGCATCGAGGATGCGGCGGTCTGAAACGGATGTGCATCGGGGCGGCACCGCTGCCAATCGCCCCTTGCTGCCGGCGAAGCATTGTGACTACCATCCGATGCGTGTCCTCTGTCCGCCAGGGGGTTAACTGTCTGGCCAACCGGCCCGGCCGCCATTCGGTCGGGCGCTGCAAACAAGGATGGCTCCGGGCGCCGGGAGAGAGACGATCGAGCGGACCGCCGGTCGACGATCGGGCGTCCGCCTGTATTGACGCTTTCCATTACGGAACCGTTCGCGAAAGGGAGGAATGACTGATGGCGAAGATCAACAAGGTCATGGTAGGCGAGTCGCTGGTGGGTGACGGCAACGAGGTCGCCCATATCGACCTGCTCATGGGGCCGCGCGGCAGTGCTGCCGAGACGGCCTTCTGCAATGCGCTGACCAACAACAAGGACGGGTTCACCACGCTGCTCGCGGTCGTGGCGCCGAACCTGCCCTGCAAGCCGAACACCATCCTGTTCAACAAGGTCACGATCAAGAATGCCAAGCAGGCGGTGCAGATGTTCGGGCCGGCGCAGACCGCCGTCGCCCAGGCCGTCACCGATGCGGTGGCCGACGGCACGATCCCGGCCGACGAAGCCGACGACATCTTCATCGCGGTCGGTGTCTTCATCCACTGGGAGGCCGCCGACGACAAGAAGATTCAGGACTTCAATTATCGCGCCACCAAGGAATCGATTCAGCGCGCCGTTGCCGGCGAACCGCGGGCGCGCGACGTCGTCGCCAAGAAGAATTCGGTGAAGCACCCCTTCGGCGCCGGCTGAGCCAACGGAACCGCTACGGCGGAACGGTAGCGGAGGCTGCGGCGGCGATTTCGGCCGGACCGATCCGGCGCTCGTGCAGCGCCGTCGCCACCAGGACGCCGCTGACGCCTCTACGAGCCAACTCGCGTAGATCTTCGCCGCCGCGCACCCCGCCGGCGGCGAAGATTTTTCGGCCGGATGCTGCGCGGCCGAGTTCATCCAGTAGCGTGAAATCGGGACCCGCGCCGCTGCCGACACGGCTCAACGTCATCGCGATGATGCGGGGAGGCCACAGCGCCGGCGCAGCGCGCAACTCGGGCGGCCCGAGGAAGGCATCGTCCTTGTGATCCAGCGACAGGACGATATGAGCCGTCGCATCCGCCAAGCCCTCGAGCGTCGTCAAGTCGCGCTGCACTTCGCTGCCGAGGACCAGATCGCCGAGGTCGCGCGCGAGCCAGGCGCGGCAGGCGGCGGCATCGGCAAGGCCGTTGTCGACCCACAGCTCAAGGTCCGGAAACGCCCGACGGACGGTGCGGATGGCGGCTAGGTTGTCGCCGCGGCCCTGGATCGCATCCAAGTCGGCGATGTAGAGGGTGGCGAAGGAATAGACCCGAAGCAGGCCGGCGACGACATCGTAGGGCTGGCTGCCTTGACACAGGACCGAACGAATAGGCTGGTAAGACTCCCGCTCGCCGCGCCGGGCGTGCACGACCTGGCCGTTCTTGAGGTCGATGACGGGGATCACCTGCACGGAGCCTGACC
>JBKOWC010000093.1:0-8928 GCA_046724215.1 Pseudomonadota bacterium
CTGCGGGTCGGCCGGCTGCGCCTGCGCTACATGCTGGAGACCGAGGAGCGCGCCGGCTATGTCTGCCTCGGCATCGCCCGCGTCGTGGAGGTACGGGCCGACAAGAATGTCATCCTCGACGACAAGTACATCCCGACCTGCCTGGTCTGCTCGGCGGCGCAGCCGCTGGCCGCCTTCCTGACCGAGCTGGTCGGCCTCTTCCATCACCGCGGCGAAGCCTATGCGGCGCGCGTCGCCGGCACCAGCACCGCCAAGGGAACGGCGGAGATCGCCGATTTCTTGCTGCTCATGTTCCTCAACCGGCACGAGCCGGTCCTCGCCCACTATGCGGCCGCGGGAGACCTGCATCCGGAAACGCTGTATCGCCTCGGGCTCGCCATGGCCGGCGAGCTCGCGACCTTCTACGCCGCGAACAAGCGCCCAGCAGCCTTTCCGGTCTACCGGCACGAGGACCTGCAGAAGACCTTCACGCCGCTGATGATCGAACTGCGCAAGCTGCTGAGCGCCGTGCTCGAGATGAGCGCGATCGCCCTGCCGCTGGAGGAGCGCAAGTTCGGCATCCGCGTCCACATCATCACCGACCGGTCGCTGCTCAGCACCGCCACCTTCGTGCTGGCCATCAAGGCCAACATGCAGGCCGAGGCGCTGCGGCGGAACTTCCCCCAGCAGGTGAAGATCGGGCCCGTCGAGCAGATCCGCGAACTCGTGAACGTGGCGCTCCCGGGCGTCACCGTCCGTGCCCTGCCGGTGGCGCCGCGGCAGATTCCCTATCACGCCGGCGCCGCCTACTTCGAGCTCGACAAATCCAACACCTATTGGAAGCAGCTGATGAATTCCCAGGCGTTCGCCATACACCTGGCGGGCGACTTCCCGCAGGTCGAGATGGAGTTCTGGGCGATCAGGGGATAGACGCCGATGAGCGATGACAATCCGTTCGCCGAGCCGGAAGAGAACGAAAAGACCGTGATCCGGCCGAGCCCGGGCGGGCGCCGGCCGGCGACGGCCGAACGAACGGCGGTGCCGTCGGCGCCACCGTCCGGGCCGCCGACGGCGGCCGATCCGAACGTGGCGGCCGTCATCGAGCGTACCGGTCTCAACCCCCTGGTGGCCGCCGCCTCGGTGCTGCTCGGTCTTGCCTCGCGCGTGCGCGGGACGGTGGCGCAACGTGACGTCGAGGGCTTGCGCGATCGCGTCGTCCGCGAGCTGAAGGCGTTCGAGGCCAAGGCGTCGGCCACGGGCTTGCCGCGCGAACTGCTGCGCAGCGCCCACTATGCGCTCTGCGCCACCATCGACGATCTGGTCTTGAGCACGCCCTGGGGCGGGCAAAGCTCGTGGCCGAAGCGCAGCATGGTCAGCACCTTCCACAACGAGGTGACCGGCGGCGAGCGGTTCTACGAGATCCTCAATCACTTGAACAAGAATCCCGGCCGCAACGCCGACGTCATGGAACTGATGTACGTGTGCCTGGCGCTGGGGTTCGAGGGCCGACTGCGCGTCACCGGGCGCGGCACCTCCGAGCACAGCCGCCTGCGCGACGGCGTCTACCGGATCCTGCGCGAGCGCCGCGGCGAATTCGAGCGGGATCTGTCGCCGCATTGGCGCGGACTCGCCGCCGGTCACCGCCCGCTCACGTCTTATATTCCGGCCTGGGTCATCGCCGCCGTCACCGCGGCGGTGCTCATGTTGATGTTCATGGGCTTCACCTATGCGCTGAGCGGTCTTTCGGACGGCGCCTATGCCGACCTGGCGCAGCTGCCGCCCAGCGGGCCAGTGGCGCTGGCGCGCGTCGCGCCGCCGCCGCCTCCGCCCCCGCCGCCGGCGCCGAATACCTTCACCAAATTCCTCGAGCCCGAGATCAAGGAGGGGCTGGTCACGGTGGACGAGAACGCCCAGCGCATCCTCGTTCGCATCACCGGCGACGGCATGTTTCAATCCGGCAGCGACAAGCTCGATCCCAAATACCTGTCGATCATGACGCGGGTGGGCAAGGCGCTGGAAACGGAGCCGGGCACGGCCGTCATTACCGGCCATACCGACAACGTGCCGATCAAGACGTTGCGCTTCCCGTCGAACTTCGAGCTGTCGGTGGCACGTGCCGACAGCGTTGCCAAGATCGTCGACGCCCAGATGTCCGATCCGTCGCGGCTGACTTCCGAGGGCCGCGGCGAGGCCGAGCCGATCGCCGACAACAAGACGCCGGAGGGCCGGCGTCAGAACCGTCGCATCGAGCTGATCGTGATGAAGCCGGCCGAGGCGGCAGCCGTCGGCCAGGCCGTCGCCCCGGCGCCGGCGCCGGCGCAATGAGTGGTGGCGCGGGGTCTATCCCGCAGGGAATCGGGTTCTAGAGCGGGTCCAGGGTTGCCATGCTGAAGCGGATCATTTCCGTCCTTACCGCGCGTTGGCTGGTGACGCTGATCGGCGCCATCATCCTGGCGCTGCTCGTCTGGTTCATCGGGCCGCTGATCGCGATCGCCGACATGCGGCCGCTCGAAAGCGATCTCGTCCGTTTCATCGTCATCCTGGTGATCCTTGTCATCTGGGGTGTCGCCAACATCATTTCGCTGCTGCGCGCCAAGAAGGCCAACGACCAGCTGGTGCAGGGGATCGCGCAGACCGGTGCCGCCGACGCCAAGTCGGCCGAGCTGGAGGCGGCGAAGAAGGAGGAGATCGGCGTTCTCAAGGAGCGGCTCGACGACGCCCTCGCGCTGCTCAAGCGCGCCAAGCTGGGCAAGGGATCGAGCCGCCAGTCGCTGTATCAGCTCCCCTGGTACATCATCGTCGGTCCGCCCGGTTCGGGCAAGACGACGGCGCTCGTCAATTCCGGCCTCAGCTTCCCGCTTGCCGACAAGCTCGGCAAGGAAGGCGTGCGCGGCGTCGGCGGCACGCGCAACTGCGACTGGTGGTTCACCGACGAAGCCGTGCTGATCGACACCGCCGGCCGCTATACGACCCAGGACAGCCATCAGGCCGTCGACGCCGCGGCCTGGACCGGCTTCCTCAAGCTGCTCAAGGGAACGCGCCCGCGCCAGCCGATCAACGGCGCACTTGTCGCCATCAGCCTGCCCGAGCTCGCGGCCATGAGCGAGGCCGACCGGCAGGCGCATGCCCGCACCATCAAGCAGCGCGTGCGCGAGCTCTATGACGAGCTCGGCATCCGCTTCCCTGTCTATGTGCTCTTCACCAAGCTCGACCTGATGGCGGGCTTCGTCGAGTTCATGGACGATCTCGACCGCGAGACGCGGCAGCAGACCTGGGGCTTCACCTTCCCGCTGGACGACGGCAAGAATCCCGATGGCCCGATGGCGGCCTTCGATGCCGAGTTCGAGCTGCTCCAGGACCGCCTGCATCAGCGCCTGCTCGAGCGCATCCACAAGGAGCCGGACATCGACCGGCGCAGCGCGATCTTCGGCTTCCCGACGCAGATGGCGTCGTTGAAGGCGGTCACGCAGGAATTCCTCGACCAGATCTTCCGTCCGACGCGCTACGAGGAACGCCCGCTGCTGCGCGGCATCTACTTCACCAGCGGCACGCAGGAAGGGACGCCGGTCGACCGCCTGATGGGCGTCATGGCGTCCACCTTCGGCCTCGACCGCAAGAAGCTGTCGGCCTTCAGCGGCTCCGGCCGCAGTTACTTCCTCACGCGCCTGCTGCGCGAAGTGATCTTCCAGGAAGCCGGCATCGTCAGCCGCAACCGCCGGGTCGAGCGGCGGCGCGTCATCCTCGGCTGGGTGGCCGTATCCCTGGCGGTCATCGTCACCCTCGCCATGGCCGGGCTCTGGTACAACAGCTATCTCGGCAACAAGCGCTTGATCGCCGATTTCAACAACGCCGTCGCCACCTATCGGCAGCAGGTGGCGGCGACCAATCTCGATCTCAACCAGGTCAAGGACGACCGCGTCGATCTCGTCCTGCCGCCCTTGCAGACGCTGCGGACCATGCCCGCTGGCTACGAGGCGTCTAAGGCCGGCGTGCCCATCACCCTGCGCTTCGGTCTCTATCAGGGCGCCAAGCTCGGCGCCCAGGCGCAGTCCGCCTATACCCGCGCGCTCAATGGGCTCCTGCTGCCGCGGCTGATCTATCGCCTCGAGGGACAGCTCAAGGACAATATCGACAACGCGGAATTCGTCTATCAGGCGCTCAAGGTCTATCTGATGCTTGGCGTCCAGGGCCCGCTCGACAAGGACCTGATCGGGCAGTGGATGGCGGCCGACTGGAACGGGCGCTTCCCCGGCGTGTCCCTGCAGGCAACGCGTGATCAGCTCGCGGCCCATCTGGATGTCTTGCTCGACAGCCCGCTGGCGGTGATCGCCCTCGACGGCAACCTGATCCAGCAGGCCCGCGACACGCTCGCCAAGTATCCGATGGCCGACCGGGCCTACGCGCTCATCAAGCAGGACCCGCAGGTGCGGGCGCTGCCGGCTTGGCGCGTCGTCGACCATATCGGGCCGGCCGGCGCGCGCGTGATCGTGCGCAAGTCCGGCGCCCCGCTGACCGATGGCGTGCCCGGCTTCTACACGGTCGAGGGCTTCCAGCAGGCCTTCGTGCCGCGGCTCGGCGACATCACGCGCACGGTCACCCAGGACGCCTGGGTGCTCGGCCCGGACTCCAAGATCAAGCCGGATGCGGCCAGCGCCAACCGTCTCGCCGTTGACGTCCTCTCGCTCTATCTCAACGACTATGTCGACTGGTGGGTCCGGCTGGTCGGCGACGTCGGCATCCTGCAGGGGCGGGACGTCCAGCAGATCGCCGAGATCCTGAACATCCTCTCGGGCCCGACCTCGCCGATCAAGAATCTCTATGGCGACATCGCACGCGAAACGAAGCTCACGTCCGACGACAAGGCCAACCAGCCGTCGCCCACCGACACCGCCGAGCAGATCGCCCAGAAAAAGCTGAAGGCCCAGCTCCAGTCGAAGGGCGTTCTCGGCGCCGTACTGGGAACGATGGTGCCTACCGGCGGCGATGCGGCACCGCAGGATCCGCCGGAGAAGCGCGTCGAGGAGCGTTTCGATTGGTTGCAACAGCTGGTCAACGGCACGCCGGCGCCTATCGACGACATCCTGAAGGCCCTCAACGACACCTACCTGCAGCTGAACGGCATCGCCGGCTCGATAAACCAGGGTGGCGCGGCGCTGACCGGCGTGACCAGCGGCGGCGGCGCGGTGCAGCAGTTGCAGAGCGTGGCGAGCCGCGCGCCCGGACCGGTCGCCGACGTCATCAACGCCGTCGCCCAGAATGCGCAGACCGCGATGAAGGGCGGCGCCAAGTCCGAGCTGAACGATCGCTGGAAGTCGGATGTGGTGCCCTATTGCAGCCGGCTCACCGATCAGCGCTACCCGATCTTCGCGGCCAGCAACACCGACGTGACGCTCGATGATTTCGCCCGCATCTTCGCGCCCGGCGGATTGATCGACAGCTTCTTCAAGGCCAACCTTGTGGGCATCGTCGATACTTCGCACATCCCCTGGAAGGCACAGGGCGATATCGGCATCTCGCCCGGAGCGCTCGAGCAGATCCGCAAGGCCGGCATGATCCGCGACAGCCTGTTCGCCCTCGGGACCACGCCCTCGGCGCGCTTCGAGGTCGTGCCGCTCGCCCTCGACAACGCCGCCACCCAGGTCATTCTCGATCTCGACGGCCAGTCCGTCACCTACAGCCATGGCCCGCAGCTGCCCGTGCAGATGCAGTGGCCGGGGCAGGGCCCGAAGCAGGTCCGGCTGTCCTTCCAGCCACAGACCGCCGACTCGACGATCACCAAGGATGGCCCCTGGGCCTTCTTCCGCCTGATCGATCAGGGCCAGGTTTCGGCCACCGCTCCCGACCGCTTCCAGGTGACGTTCACGGCCGGCGGCCACAACGCGTCCTTCGAGATCCGCGCTGGCAGCGTCCTCAATCCCTTCAGCCTCAAGGAGTTGCACCAGTTCCGCTGCCCGGGGTCGCTCGGATGAACGCAGCGGGCGAGGGGGCGCCGGGCTTTCACGGCAAGCTGGTCGCGAAGGGCGATTTCGTCACCCGCCGGTTGCCGCGCAGCTTTCTCGATCCCTGGGACGCCTGGCTGCAGGACGTCGTCGGCGGCAGCCGGCAGCGCATGGGCGAAGCGTGGCTCGACGCCTACCTCACCAGCCCGATCTGGCGGTTCGTGCTGTCGGCCGGCCTGTGCGGCGACGCCGCTGCTGCCGGGGTCGTGATGCCGAGCGTCGACCGTGTCGGCCGGTATTTCCCGCTCTCGCTTGTCGCCGTCCTCCCCGAAAACGCGGAGCCCGTCGAGCTGCCGGCATCGGCGGCCGCCTGGTTCAACGACGCGGAGTCGATCGTTCGCTCGACGCTCGAGGACGCGTTTGATTTCGATCGCTTCGACGAACAAGTCGCGTCGCTGGGGCCGCCGCCGGCGCCTTCGCCGCAGAGCCCGCCGGCCGTCGCGGCTTCGGGCCTGCGCGTGTCGTTGGCGGCTTCCGAGGGCGTGGCCGATGCCTATCGGCGAATCGCGCGGGAGCATCTGGCGAGCAACTACCCGCGCTGCAGCCTGTGGTGGACGTCCGGCTCCAGCGATATCTCACCGACCCTACTCGTTTGCGGCGGCTTGCCGACGCCCGAGGCCTTCGGCGGCTTCCTCGACGGCCGCTGGGACCAATGGGGCTGGGGCGGGACCGCGGGCGGCGCCCGGATCCTAGTGGACGTGGAAGCGTAGGCCGGGGGCGCGGCGGGTCGAATGGTACGGTTTTCGTTCGTCTCAGGCGCGGCAACGGACGTCGGGTGCGTCCGCAAGCTCAACGAAGACGCCTACCTGGACCGCGTCGATCTCGGTCTGTGGGCGGTCGCCGATGGCATGGGCGGGCATGACGCCGGCGACCATGCGAGCCAGCTGACCATCGCGGCTCTGGGACAGGTCGCGGTGCCCGCGAGCGCGGCCACCTTCCTTGCCCAGGTCAAGGGAACTCTCAAGGCGGCGAATGCCGAATTGCGCCGTGAAGCCGCCGCTCGCGGACCCGGCCGCATCATCGCCAGCACGGTCGTCACGCTGCTCGCCTTCGACCAGCACTACGCCTGCGTGTGGGCCGGCGACAGCCGGCTCTACCGGCTTCGGGACGAGGTGTTTCACCAGATCAGCCGCGATCACAGCCATGTCCAGGAACTGATCGAGGTCCAACTCCTGTCGCCGGAAGATGCCCGCCACCATCCCTACAGCAATGTGGTGACACGGGCCGTCGGTGCCACTGACACGCTCGATCTCGAAACCTGCCATGACCGCCTGCATGCCGACGACCTGTTCCTGTTGTGCAGCGACGGGCTGACCAAGGTGCTCGAGGATGACGAGATCCGCGCCGTTCTGATGCGGACGGCGCTGTTCGACGTGCCCTATGCGCTCGTGGAGATGGCGCTGGAGCGTCGCGCCAGCGACAACGTCACCGTCGTCGCTGTCCAGTGTAAGGCGGCCGAGACTTAGACGGACCTACTTCCGCAAGAACACGAAGTCGCCGCCGTCATGGCCGGCCAGCCGGATGATCCCATAGGCCGGCGTCTGATCGGCATTGGCCTCGACCGGCTCGCGCACCCGGGAAAACAGTTCCTGCCCGTCCATGGTGCTGCCGCCGCCCGCAAGGGCCGATACGAACGCCTTGGCGAACACGGAGTGGCCCGCGCTGCCGGCGTCAGACACCGGTTCAAGGCCGCCGGAGGTCAGCACCGTCCGCGACCGCTGGTCGACCATCCGCTGCAGGTATTCGGGATCCTGCACCGCGACGCTCAGCCCGCGCGTGAGCGTACCGGAGTAGCAGCTGTCGGCCACGACCAGCACGTGCTTGGCCAGCATCGCCTTGAGGCTGCTGGTGAGGTCGGCGTTCGACACCCAGTTGGTCGGATCGTCCTGTGCGGCATCGACCGGCAGCCAGTACCCCTGGTCGCCCTCCTGGTCATAGGCGCCGTGGCCGGCGTAGTAGATGACGAGATTGTCGCTGGCGCCGAGGCTCTTGCGCAGCTTGGTGAGCGCGCCCAGGATATCCGCGCGCGTCGCGTTGGTGAGCAGCGTCACGTCGAATCCGTAGACCTGACGCAGCGTGTCGGCCACGGTCTTGGCATCGGCGACCGCGGTGTGCAGGCTCGGCATCATCCGGTAGTTGTCGTTGCCGATGACCAGTGCGTGATAGAGCCCGAAATTGAGCTTCGCCAAATCCGGCGGCAGGCCCGCCTTCGGCGGCGAGGCCGCCGCGGTCGCGGTCGGTGCGGTCGCAGCCGGCGGGGTTGCCGGCGCAGCGTTCGTTGTCGGCGTCTGGTTTGCGGCCGCGGCTGCGGCAGCCTGTGCTTGCGCCAGCTTGTAGGAGTCTTCCGATTGAAGTTGGCTGGCAACGACGTAGCCGAGGGACTTGTCGTTACTTCCCACAAGATACCAATCCCGACCCGAAACCTTGCCGAGCACCGTAATCCTGTCGCCCGGCTTCAGCGCCGCGACGCGCTTCGCGGCCACGTCGGGCGCGGCCCTGACGTTCGCAGGCTTTAGCGCCACATAGGTCTCGTCGATCGCGTCTATCTTCGGCGGCGGGGCTGCTGGCGCCGTCGTCGCCGGCTGGAGAGCCTGTTCCGTAGAGGGCGCGGCTTGGTGCTGGACCGCCGGGGGCTGCCTCGCGGAGGTGGGCTTTTGGGCCGGGGTGGCCTTCGCGATGGTCGGCGGCGCGGATCCGGCGGGGGCGGTGGTCGGGGGCGCCGCGGGCGGGGCTGCGGCGATGAGCGGTGCGGCGCCCGGCGGGTAGTCGATGCGGAGCAGCACGCTCTGCGCCGGCGTATGCCGTCCATCGCCGCGCGTCCACAGGACGCTCGATTTGACGACGGCGCCGAGGGCCGGCGCGTACCACCAGGTCCGCTCGAAGTCGAGCCGCGAGGACATGCTGCATTCGGACGACGAAAACGTGTCCGTGTTTTCCTTGATCACGAAGC
>JBKOWC010000290.1:0-4219 GCA_046724215.1 Pseudomonadota bacterium
GCAGCGGGGTGGCGATGCCGAACGTCCGCGCGCGGTGCAGCATGTCGCCGAGGATGTGGTCGCCCTCGGTCGCCCCGCCGCGCTCGATGTCGCGCAGCATGGAGGCGGTGAAGGTCGAGCCGCGTTCGGTCAGCAGCGCGCGCCCGCGCGCCAGCGACGCGGCGCGTGGCGCATGGCCTGCGGCGATCGCGATGGCGCTGCACTCGGCGAGGAATTCGCCCATCAGCGCCTCGCCGTCCTGGGTGGCGACGATGGCGCCGACCGACGCGCGCATCAGGCAGGTCATGCCGGCCAGCGTCGCCAGCATGACGATCTTCTCCCACATCTCCTGCAGGATGGCGTCGCTGTGCACCCAGTCGAATCGGGCACCCTCGAGGAGGGCGGCGAAGGCGTTCGTCCGCGCGCTCGGCCGGCCGTCCCGCTCGCCGAAGACGAGGCGATGCACCTTGTTCAGGTGCTCGACGCGGCCGCCGGCGCCGAGCGTCGCGGCGATCGCGCAGGAACCGCCGAGCACGCGTTCGGCGCCGAAGCGGGCATCCAAACGGTCGAGATGCCGGAGCCCGTTGAGGAGCGGCAGCACGGCGCTCTCCGGACCGACGGCGGGCGCGATGCTGTCGGTGGCGCTGTCGAGATCATAGGCCTTGCAGCGCAGCAGCACGAGGTCGAACGGGGCCGCCCCCGCGGCCGTGCGCAGGGTCTGTACCCGCAGGTCGGCGTCGCCGGACGGACTGCGGATGGCGAGTCCGTTGGCGGCCAGTTCGGCCGCCCGCCGTTCGCGCACCAGGAAGGTGACGTCGCCGCCGGCCTCGACGATTCGGCCGCCGAAATATCCGCCGGTCGCGCCGGCGCCGAGGACGAGGATGCGCATGGTCATGGCGCCGTTGCGAGCCGCAGCAGCCCGGCGGCGTCCACCGCGCAGGTGCCGCTGGGAATGCCGCTTGTGGTCCCGTTCTCCTCTCGTGCGTTGTTCCAGACGGCCGGCAGGTAGAGCGGACGGTTTTTGCGGATGAGAGCGCTCGACACCAAGCGGGCCTGCTGGCGGCCGGCAGCCTGGGAGTACGCGACACCGATGCCTTCCCGCGGCGCCTTCTCTTCGCTGTCCCAGCTGAGCCGAAGGACCGTGACGTCGCGCCCGGCTTCGTCCTTCGCCGTCCAGCGCTGCACATCCGGCAGGTCGGTCGGATCGCCGGCGCCCGCGACCGTGCGGCCGTCGAGCCCTACCGCGAACTGCTGATAGAGCGTCTTGGGCGGCCCGTTCGCATCGGAATAGTCTTCCTTGCGCATCCAGATCTCCACATGCGGCTGCTGCACCCAGGTCTTGGCCTTGCCGGCGGCCAGCTCCTCGGCCGCGGTCGGATCGTGCACCTGCACAAGGAACGATTGGGCCGTCTCGTCGATGACGCGCAGGATCGCCGCGTCCTTTGCGGCCGCCGCCTTGCCGTAGACGAGGAAGCCGTGCAGCCCGTCGGTCGTGAGTTCGAGGGCGCAATCGGCGAGCGCCGATCCGTCGGGAAGCCGATTCAAGCCATCCGTCGGCCGCGGGATCGCATAGGCGCCGGCCAGCTCGGGACCGGTCGGCATCACGCTGTCCGGGCCGGTCGGCCAATTCGGACAGCTGCCGTCTTCGCCCGTCGCATGCGCGGATGCGGCGTAGCCGACCGAGCGGGCATGCAGGGTCAGCCGATCGACATCCACGACGACGCCGGAGAGCGGATCGAGGGTGTGGAAGCTGCAGGTGAGCTCATGCGTGATCGCGAGCGGGGACAGGCGGATCTTCTCGGTCACATCCCAGCGCCAGGCGGAGCCGCCGGCCTGGCGATGGACGAGGCCGTTCGGCGTCACGGTCACCTCGTCCTCGCCGACGTCGGCGGCGCCGTATCCGTCGTTGCAGAGGGACAGCAGGAGCCTCGGCGGCGCGGCGCCCTGCAGCAGCCAGAACTCGTGCCCGCCGTCATTGTCGCCCTCGGTGCGGCAGCCGTCGTCCGGCGCCGAATCGAGCTTGTCGGCGAGCCCGAAGCGGGCCTCGACCACCGCCAGCTTGACGTCGCCCGCGCCTTTGCCGGCATCGTTCACCGCGGCAATGGCGCAGGTCGTGCGCTGGCCGCAGATCGCTGCCTTCTGGTCCGGCGCCAGGTCGGCCCCCGCTACCAACGGCGCGATAGCGAGCAAGGCGAGAGCGATGATTGTCGGCGTCCGCAACATGGACTCGAAACATCCTGTGGATAGCGCGCAGGAGTCAGAATAGAGCAAGTCGATCGCATTTCCACCGCCGCGAATCGCAGTCACTCACGAATCGCTCTTGCGACGACCGCGAATCGGCTACCGTGCAACCAATGTGCGCCCCTGCGTCCTGATTCGAGGGAACAATGCCATGACTGCTGCGGCTCCTATTCATCGCTATGCCAAGCGGCTCGCCCGCGATGTTGCGCGCGGGCATGTGCCGGAGTTGACGGACGAAATCGCCGACTATCTGGCCGGCGAGCCGCAAGGCATATTCGACAGCCTCGATGGCGTGGTCGACCGGCTCAATGCGGATGACGACCACGCGTTGACCAGCGTCTATCTCGTGATGCTGGCGAAGCAGCTGGAGTTCCTGCGCTACCGCATCGACCGCGGCTATCAGCAGGCCATCGACCTGCAGGCGGCGTTCGAGGAGCGTGTCGCCGGGCTGGCGCGCTCGGGCGAACTGCCGTCGGAGGCGCTGTCATTAGTCGTCTCGGCCATGCACCACGCCAAGCTCGCGCCGGGGCCGGGCCTGATGACAGTCCAAGCCGAAACTCTCGACCTCGAAGGCGCAGACCTCGACGCCGACGCGGGGACCGATGTGGATCTCGGCGACCTTTTGTCCGAGGCGGCCGCCGGCTGCGGCGGCGACGCCTTTGCGTTGCTCGAAGCCTTGCGCGAAGCGACGCACGCCATGCCCGCGGCGGTTCGGCCACTGCTCGCCGAGCAGATGCTGACGAGCCCCAAAGCGGTCGTGCGCGAGGCCGCGGCGCTGATGCCCCTCGACGCGGACCCGGAGGCGCGCCGCGCCATCGGTGAGGCCCTGGCGCGCAACGCGGCAGCGCTGACGCCGACAGCGTTGCGGCGTCTTGTCGCCATGCAGCATTGGTTGCCGGCCGAGGAGCGGCCCCTCATCGACAGGATCATGCAGGGCGCCCGTGACGCCGCTCTCGATTGCGCACCGTGGAAGGCGGGCACGGCGGCGGACCTGCGGGCATCCAACATTGACGGATCGGGCACGCAAGGCGTCCTGCTGGCGTCGCCGGCGAGCGGCAAGTTCCGGCTCTCCTCTATCCTGTTCCGTTTCGGCGTCGGAATCATCGATGCCTGGAGTCAGGATCCGATCTCCAAGAGCGAGTTGCGCCGCCTGCACAAGGCGGCCGATGCGGAAGCCGCGATGCAGCCAGTCAGGTCCGGCTACGTCGATCGCGCCGTTGCCCACCATCTGGCCGCCGGTCTGGAGCGGGGCGCGCTCCCGCCGCTGGGCCTGCTGCAAGTGGCCGAGGCGATCCATGCCACGCATTGGCGTCCGTTGCGGCTCGACTGGCAGGCGGTGCTCGAGGCCTTGGCGGCGGAAGTGCCGGCGCCCTGGTCGGAGCCCGATCGGGTGGATTTCGTCGTCAGCGGGAGCGCGCATTGGGCGGCGCATGATGGTTATTCCGACAGTTGGTTCGAGGATGATCAAGAGGTCGTCGATCTGCTTGCCGGGCCGTTTCCATCGGATCCCGAAAAAGCCACCGACCAGGTGCTTGCCGCCGTCATCGAACCGCGCAGGCTGAAATGGGCCGAACGGTTCGCCTGGATGGCGCTGTGGCTGAAGGACGGCGCGGTCCGTCCGGACGAGCCGTGGGCGCTTTTCACGCTGCTGGCGCGCGAGATCGTCCGCGGCCGTCCGCTTGCATCGATTCCCCTGATGCGGGAGATCGCCGAACATACGCTCGCCGTCATTGCGGTGGAGGACGGAAGCCGATCGGACGTGGCGCGCGCTCTTGCGGGGTGAGCGCTTCGCCGCTACCTGCTATAAGACGCGAATCATGGCTGAACCCGCCGCTGCATCACCGATCGTCCCTGCGCCCGCGCCGCGCTATTTCGACTCGCTGAACGAATCGCAGCGCGCGGCGGTCGATGCGGTCGACGGGCCCGTGCTGGTGCTGGCCGGCGCCGGCACCGGCAAGACGCGGGTGCTGACGACGCGGCTCGCGCACATCCTGATGAG
>JBKOWC010000206.1:0-8795 GCA_046724215.1 Pseudomonadota bacterium
CGGAACGACTCGCGGTGCTTCACCTTCAGGTTCAGGGTCCTCTGCATGGCGGGCGAGCGCGCATCGGCGATGATCGAGCGGTTGCCGAGCGCGCGCGGACCGAACTCCATCGCGCCCTGGAACCAGCCGACGGTCTCGCCGACGGCCAGCGCGTGCGCCGTCGACTCGACGACCGCATCCTCCGCCAGCACGGCGAAGCGCGCGCCGACGGCGCCCAGTCGGCGCTCGATCTCGACCTGCGCGAAGGCCGGCCCGAGATAGGCGCCGCGCATGTCGTCGAGCGCGTTGGTGAGGTGCCGCGGCCGGTCGAGAAACTGGTAGTAGGCGTTGAGAGCGGCGCCGAGCGCGCCGCCGGCATCGCCAGCCGCCGGCTGCACCCACAGCCGCTCGAAGCGGCCGTCGCGCAGCACCCTGCCGTTGGCCACGCAATTGAGCGCCACGCCGCCGGCGAGGCACAGATTGCGCTGCCCCGTCTCGGCCTGCAGCGCGCGCGTCAGGCGCAGCACCGCCTCCTCGAGCACGGCCTGGATGGAGGCGGCGAGATCCATCTCGCGCTGCGTCAGCGGCTGCTCCGGATCGCGCGGCGGACCGCCGAACAGCGCGTGGAACTTCGCGCTCGTCATGCGCAACCCGGTGCAATAGTCGAAATAGGACATATCCAGGCGGAACGAGCCGTCGACCTTGAGGTCGATCAGGCGATCGCGGATGAGCCCGGCATATTTCGGCTCGCCATAGGGCGCCAGCCCCATCAGCTTGTATTCGCCGGAATTGACGCGGAAGCCGGCGTAGCCGGTGAAGGCCGAGTAGAGCAGCCCGAGCGAGTGCGGGAAATGGATCTCCTTGACGATCTGCAGGCGGTTGCCGCGGCCGATGGCGGCCGAGGTGGTCGCCCATTCGCCGACGCCGTCCATGGTCAGCACCGCGGCCTCCTGGAAGGGCGAGGCGAAGAAGGCGCTGGCGGCGTGGCTCTGGTGATGTTCGGCGAACAGCAGCCGGGTCTGCCAGTCGAAGTCCGGCATCACCCGCCGCAGCTCGTCGCGCAGCAGCAGCTTCTGGAACAGCTTCTCCTTGAGCCAGACCGGCAGCGCCCTGCTGAAGGAGCGGAAGCCGTCCGGCGCGAACGCGAGGTAGGTCTCGAGCAGGCGCTCGAACTTGAGGAAGGGCTTGTCGTAGAACGCGACGTAGTCGACGCCTGCGATGCCGTTCCCAACGCAGGACAGGCAGTGGTCGACCGCCTGGCGCGGGAAGCGGGCATCGTGGCGGCGGCGCGAGAAGCGCTCCTCCTGGGCAGCGGCGACGATGCGGCCATCCTCGACCAGCGCCGCGGCACTGTCGTGGTAGAAGGCGGAGATGCCGAGAACCCGCACCGGCGCGGCCGTCAGAAGATGGTGTAGACGAAGGGCGCCAGGGCCGACCCCTGGCCGAACACCAGAAGGCCGCCGAACACCACCATCATGACCATGATCGGCAGCAGCCAGTACTTCTTGCGGATACGCAGGAACGACCACAGCTCCAGCAGAATGGACAGCATGGCGCCCCCTCAGAACTGTCGGCGCATGGTTTCCGGCGGCGGGCCGGGCGGCTGTCGCGCGATCCAATAGGTGGCGGCGTCGCGATCGAACTTCAGGCGCGCGAGATCCTTCCCGAGCAGCCGCATGACGAGACCGACCGGGGTGACCGTGAGATAGAACAGCAGCGCCATCACGAGCGGCGTGACGACGGCGTGCAGCAGCAACCCGAAGCGCGTCCACAGCCGGTTGAGCGGGCGCAGCAGGGACGGCGCCGCGAGCGCCAGGAGGACGAACAGGGCGCCGACGGCGCCGAGCGCGACGGCCCAGACCAGGCGCTGCCGCCACAGCATCAACCCGGTCACCAGCAACGCAACGGTGCCCAGCGTGAGGCCAAACGAACGCTCGGACGGGCGTTTGCCGTCCTCGTCGCGGCGATACTCCTCGTGAAAGCTGGCGGCCCGCCGGCCGCTCACGGCTGCGATCCGCCGGTGGCGGCCGGCGCGGACGCGCCCCCGAGCGCGCTCATCTCCTGCCGCAGCAGGGCGGCGACAGTCTCGGCGGTGAGCCGGTGGCCGGCCGGCGTGCAGTGCACGTTGATGGGGTAGTAAAGCAGCTCCTTGCCGAGCGATTCACGGGCGCGCGCCTGCATCGCCGGGGTGAGATCGAGGAACTCGAAGCCGAGCTCGCGCGCTTTGGACATCAGATAGTCGCGCTGCGCGGCATGGAACCAGGACATCAGGTCCTGGAGCTCGGGATCCTCGAACGCGACAAATTCCGCATAGGCGGTGTAGGCCGAGGGCACGTAGGACACCACCGGGCGGAAGCCGTGGCTGCGGGCCAGCGCGGCGAAGGTGGCGAGCGCGCCGTCGAACGCATCAAGGCGAATGACACCGGCGCGCAGATCGCGGGCCGTGCGGACCTCGTCCTTGTCGTGGTTTCCGACGTTCATGGCCACCGCACCATCGGGAAACTTCAGGCTGTAGCGGAAATTGACGCGCTGCGGGGACCCTTCGGACAGCAGCTGCTTGGCGGCGGAAACGCCGAGCGCAATCGCGGTCACGAGGGTGTTATAGGCATAGCTGTGACGGCCCACCCAGTTCTCCAGGAACGGGAAGTAATTGACGCCGACGAGCTGCCAGCCAACGCGCTCGGGGAAGCGGGCCTTCTCCTCCGGCAAGGCGTCGGCATATTCGTGGTAGCGTGCCGCGTCACGCAGGTCGTTGCCCTCGTAAAGCTGCATCACCACCACGTAGGGCTTCTTGGCGAGGCCGAAGCGCTTGAGGATCTGCACGTATTCGTAGGGGCCGTAACCGCCGCGGGCGAGACTGTAGATGGGTCGCCCAAGCAGGTGACCGAGGACGCTCGGCCAGGTAAGCGTCGGGTCGGGCGGGAAGCACATGGTGAAGGAATCGCCGAGCGCGATGAGATCGATCTTCTCACGGGCATACGCGTCGGACGGCGCGTTGCAGAATCCTTGCGCGTCCATCACCATGACGCCGTCCTGGCCGGTGTCCTCGAAGTGGAACTTGATGCGCGAGAAGGCCTGGAACAGCTTGAGCGGCGGGCCGCCGTCGTCGCGCTCCAGGTTCCAAGTCTGGCTCTCGTTGGGCAGGTAGCGCCGGCTGGCGATCTCGATGCGCAGCCCGCGGTCGAAGCGCTGCAGCAGATCCTCCGGGATCAGCCCCGGGGCGAGGCGGAAGCCGAGTTCGAGCCCGCCCATGGTGATGGCGATGACGATCAGCCAGCGCAGCGCGAACCGCAGCGTCCGCAGCATGGCGATGCCAGCTGATGCTGCCAAGGCCGCGCGGCCCGGCGGCGCCCCGCTGCCTCAGTTGCGCGTCTTGTCGACCAGCTTGTTCTTGGCGATCCAGGGCATCATGCCCCGCAGCTTGGCGCCGACTTCCTCGATCGGGTGCTCGGCGCCCATGCGGCGCATGGCCTTGAAGCTGGGCTGGCCGGCCTGGCACTCCGCCACCCAGTCGCGGGCGAAGCGACCTGACTGGATGTCGGCGAGGATACGCTTCATCTCCTTCTTGGTCTCGTCGGTGATGATGCGGGGGCCGCGGGTGTAGTCGCCGTATTCGGCGGTGTTGGAGATCGAGTAGCGCATGTTGGCGATGCCGCCCTCGTAGATGAGGTCGACGATCAGCTTCACCTCGTGCAGGCATTCGAAATAGGCCATCTCCGGCGCGTAGCCGGCCTCGATCAGGGTCTCGTAGCCGGCCTGGATGAGGGCGGTGAGGCCGCCGCACAGCACGACCTGCTCGCCGAAGAGGTCGGTCTCGCACTCCTCCTTGAAGCTGGTCTCGATGATGCCGGAACGGCCGCCGCCGATGGCGCTGGCGTAGGAGAGCGCGATCTCCAGGGCGTTGCCGGATGCGTTCTGCTGCACGGCTACCAGGCAGGGCACGCCGCCGCCGCGGACGTATTCCGAGCGCACGGTGTGGCCGGGGCCCTTGGGCGCGATCATGAAGACGTCGAGATCGGCGCGCGGCTCGATCAGCTTGAAATGGATGTTGAGGCCATGGGCAAAGGCGAGCGCGGCACCCTTCTTCATGTGGGGGCCGAGATCGTCGCGGTAGAGCTGGGCCTGCAGCTCGTCCGGCGTCACCACCATGATGACGTCGGCCCACTTCGCGGCCTCGGTCGGCGACAGGACGGCAAAGTTGGCGCCCTCGGCCTTCTTGGTCGTGGCCGATCCCGGCCGCAGCGCGATCTTGACCTCGCCGACGCCGCTGTCGCGCAGGTTCTGCGCATGGGCGTGGCCCTGGCTGCCATAGCCGACGACCGCGACCTTCTTCCCCTTGACCAGGTTCACGTCGGCATCACGGTCATAGTACACGCGCATTGTCGGTCTCCTCGTTGCGTTCCGCGCGGGCGGCGGGAGGTCGTTCTAGGGCGGACCAGCCAGAGGCGCAACCCGGCCTTGCGCTAGATCTGATCCGGCCACTGCCGCGCCCCATGCAGGACGGCGGCTATCTCCAAGTGATCGCCTGTTATGAAATAAGCGACGATGTAGGGAGTCCGAGGTACGACCAACTCTCGCGTTCCCGCAACGCGGCCCGGACGACCCATGGAAGGAAGATCCTGCAGCCTGTCGACAGTGGTCATGATGCGATCGAAAAGGCGCTCGGCTGCTGCCGGATTGTCCTGGGCAATGTAATTGCGCGCCGCCTCCAGGTCTTCCATCGCCTCGGTCCGCCAGATGACCAGCATTCGGGACTACGGCTTTGGCTTCGGCAACTCCTTGTCGGTTCCCCAGGACTTGACCCAAGCCTTCACCTTGTCGTGCGGCACGCCCGGCGCGCCGGATTTCGCCGACTCCATCGCCTTCCGGATATGTTCAACCTGCCAATCTGCCACTTCGAGATATGTCGAGAGCGCCTGTGTGGCCAGAGAGGACTTGCTCATCTGGGTTCGTCTTGCCAGCTGCTCGAGTTGATCATCGATCTCCGCGGGCACTTCGAGAGTGAGCGTTTTGTTGCCCATATAATTCCGTCCTCGTCCTCAGCCGCCATTATGCAGCCTGTTCTGTTCGACCTACAAGGCCTCCGGGCCGCGCGCGATGGCGACAATGCCGGTGCGCGACACGTCGACCAGGCCGAGCGGCTGCATCAAACCGATGAAGGCGTTGAGCTTTTCGGCCGAGCCCGAGATCTCGAAGACGAACGATTCGATCGTCGTGTCGACGACGCGGGCGCGGAACACGTCGGCGATGCGCAGGCTCTCGACGCGCTTCTCGCCGGAGCCCCTGACCTTGACGAGCGCCAGTTCGCGCTCGAGATGCGGTCCCTCGATGGTCAGGTCGTTGACCTTATGGACCGGCACGAGCCGGTTCAGCTGGTTCTTGATCTGCTCGATGATCATCGGCGTCCCGGACGTCACGACCGTGATCCGCGACAGATGCTGGGCCGGATCGACTTCGGCGACCGTCAGACTGTCGATGTTGTAGCCGCGGCCCGAGAACAAGCCGACGACGCGCGCGAGGATGCCGGCCTCGTTGTCTACCAGCACGGATACCGTATGTCGTTCGATCTGACTCATCATTCACGCATCGCGCCAGGGCTTCCAGGAAAGCAAACCTCAGACGAGGACCATCCCCTCCTCCGACACCGGCTTGGCCACGTCCTCGGGTCCGAGCAGCATCTCGTTGTGGGCGGAACCGGCCGGAATCATCGGGAAGCAGTTCTCCGTCTTGTCGATGCGGACATCGACGATCACCGGCTTCTTGACGGCGATCATCTCCGCGATGATGCCGTCGACGTCGCCGGGCTTTTCCGCCCGCAGGCCGACCGCCCCGAACGCCTCGGCGAGTTTCACGAAATCCGGCAGGGCGTCGGTGTAGCTTTCGGAATAGCGTTCGCCGTAGAGCAGCTCCTGCCACTGCCGGACCATGCCCATCCACTGGTTGTTCATGATGAAGATCTTGACCGGCAGCCGGTACTGGCAGGCGGTCGACATCTCCTGGATGTTCATGAGAATCGAGGCCTCGCCGGCGACGTCGATCACTAGCGAATCCGGATGGGCGATCTGGGCGCCGATGGCCGCCGGCAGGCCGTAGCCCATCGTGCCGAGGCCGCCGCTGGTCATCCAGCGGTTGGGCTTTTCGAACTTGATGAACTGGGCGGCCCACATCTGGTGCTGGCCGACCTCGGTGCTGATGAAGACGTCCTTGTCCTTGATGGCCGCATAGAGCCGCTGCAAGGCGAACTGCGGCTTGATCACCGAATCCGAGTTCCGGTACTTGAGGCAGTCGCGGGCGCGCCAACCGTCGATCTGCTTCCACCAGGCCTCAAGGGCATTGGCGTTCACGCGCTTCTGCCGCGCCTTCCACAGCTTGATCATATCCTCCAGGACGTGGGCGGCATCGCCGACGATCGGCACGTCGACGCGCACGTTCTTGTTGATCGACGACGAATCGATGTCGACATGGATCTTCTTCGATCCCGGCGAGAAGGCGGCGACCTTGCCGGTCACCCGGTCGTCGAAGCGGGCGCCGATGTTGATCATGACGTCGCAGCTGTACATCGAGAGGTTGGCTTCGTACGTCCCGTGCATGCCGAGCATGCCGATGAACTGCGGATCCGACGCCGGAAACGCGCCCAGCCCCATCAGCGTGAGCGTGCACGGAAAGCCGGTCAGCCGCACGAACTGTGCGAGAAGCTGCGATGCCGCCGGACCCGAGTTGACGACGCCGCCGCCGCAGTAGAAGAGCGGCCGCTTGGCGTTGGCCATGAGCTCGATCGCCTCTTCCAGGCGCTTCGGATCGGCCTTCAGCTGCGGATTGTAAGAGCGATGCTTGCCGCTCGCATGATTGGCGTACAGGCCCTTCGCCTGCTTGATGTCCTTCGGCAGGTCGACGACGACGGGGCCGGGCCGGCCGCTACGCGCCACATCAAACGCCTCATGCATGATGCGCGGCAGATCGGCGATGTTCTTGACGAGGTAGTTGTGCTTGGTGCAGGGGCGCGTGATGCCGACGGTGTCCGCCTCCTGGAAGGCGTCGTTGCCGATCAGGTGCGTCGGCACCTGGCCCGTGAGGCAGACGATGGGAATGCTGTCCATGAGGGCATCGGTCAGGCCGGTCACCGCGTTCGTGGCGCCCGGCCCGGACGTCACGAGGACGACGCCGACCTTCCCGGTCGAGCGGGCGTAACCCTCGGCCGCGTGCACCGCGCCTTGCTCGTGACGGACGAGGATGTGGCGGAGCGAGTTCTGCTTGAACAGTTCGTCGTAGATCGGCAGGACGGCGCCGCCGGGATAGCCGAAGACATGCTCGACGCCCTGGTCGACCAGGGCCCTGAGCACCATCTGCGCACCGATCATCTCTTCCGTCGCCATGACCCGTCCTCCTCACCAACAAACGACAGTCGTTCAGACGCGACCGGCCGGGGGCACCACCGTCGCCGAATGTCGATCTTTCACACCAGCAGAGGCCTTGATCTCCGCGCAGGCATCACGCCCACGCCGGCGGAAGGCCACGCGCCGACGCCAGAACGACCGAAACCTAGAGCCTCGGCGACGCTTGGTCAATTGCAATTGCGAATAAAGTTAAAGATTTCCTCCAGAAACCTTTCCGAAAATTGCCCGCCCTCAACGCCGGTAATCCAGCGGGCGTCGGGGAGCTGATGCCGGAACCACGTCGTCTGGCGTTTGGCGTAGCGCCGGGTGGCCTGCTGGCCCGCCGCGACTGCCGTCTCCAACGAGGTCTCGCCGCGGACATAGCCGATCAGTTCGCGCAGACCGAGAGCCTTGGCCGCCGGCAGGGCCGAGTCGATATCGAGAGCCGCGAACCGTTCCGCTTCGGCGAGGGCACCGTGTTCGACCATCGCCCGGAACCGGGCATTGCACGCGGCATAGAGCTGCGCGCGATCGGGCGCCAGCACGAGCGTCACCGGCCGCACCGCCCCCGTCAAGGGCAGGTCCGGTTCCGACTGCCAATCGGCCAGGGATCGTCCGGTCGCCTCGATGACTTCCCAGGCGCGCACCATCCGTTGGGCGTCGCTCGGGCGCACACGCCCGCCCATCGCGGGATCGCGCCGCGACAGCTCGGCATGAAAGGCCGCCTTGCCCAGTTCGGCCAGTCGCTGCTGGGCCGCGGCGCGGATCGCCGGCGGAATCGGCGGCACCGGGGCCAACCCGGCGAGCAGCGCTCGCAGATAGAGGCCGGTGCCGCCGACGACGATCGGGAGCCGGTCGGCGTCCAATGTTGCCGCGATCTCGCCGCTCGCCAGTTCGGCCCAGCGCCCGGCGCTGCAGCGTTCCGTCGCATCGAGAAAGCCGTAGAGCCGATGCGGCGCCCGGCTGCGGGCGGCCGGAGTCGGCTGCGCCGTCAGGATCGGGAGGTCCCGATAGACCTGCATGCTGTCGGCGTTGATGACGACGCCGTTGAAGGCCGTCGCGATCTCGAGGGCGAGCGCCGACTTGCCGCTCGCCGTCGGGCCGCCGAGGATGACCGCGGCTCGAATCGTTCGCTCAGCTGCGATCGATCCGCAGCGCCACCCACTGATAGTCGCCGTCCCGATAAACAAGCAGGGTCACGACGCGATAGCCGTGATCCTTCGCATCCTTGACGCGCTTGTCGACGTCGCCGGGCGTGCTGACGGCCTGCTGATCGACCTCGACGATGACGTCGCCGGCATGCAGCCCCTTCTCCGCCGCCGAGCCCTGGTCCTCGACGTCGGTCACGACGACGCCCTTGGCATCCTGATCGAGCGAGAACTTGTCGCGGAGCGGGGCCGTGATCTCGGACAATGTCAGGCCGAGGGAGGCGATCTTGCCTTC
>JBKOWC010000357.1:0-4919 GCA_046724215.1 Pseudomonadota bacterium
CGATGAACTCGCCGGGTGCGATCGCGAGGTTGATGCCGCTCAGCACGGAGCCCTTGCCGTAGCTCTTGCCGACGTCGATCAGTTCGATCGCGGGCGTCGTCGCAGTCACCGGCGCCGCCTCACTGCTTCAAGGCCCCGGCCAGCGACCGGGCGAGGAACTGCCGCTGCAGCACGAAGAAGAAGATGCTGATGGGTACCAGCGACATCACCGCGGAGGCAGACCACAGGCCGTAATTGGCCCCGCCATGGGCGCGCAGGGCCGCGACGCCCACGGTCAGCAGCTGCAGCTCGTCGCTGGTGGTGGCGATCAGCGGCCAGATGAAGCTCATGAACTGGTCGGTGAAGATGATGACGGCGAGCACGACCAGGCCGGGCTTGATCAGCGGCAGCACGATCCGCCAATAGATGGCGAACTCGCCGAGGCCGTCGAGCCGCGCTGCATTCTCGAGGTCGCCCGGCAGTCCCAGGATGAACTGGCGCATCAGGAAGGCGCCCAGCGGATTGGCGAGCGGGGGGAGGATCAGTGCGAGATAGGTGTTGGTCAGGCCGAGGCTGGAGACCAGCGACCAGAGCGGCACAATCAAAGCGCCGACCGGCACCATCAGCAGGATCAGCATCAGCAGGAAGATCACGCGCTTGCCGGTGATCTCGATCTTCGCCAGCGCATAGCCCGCCATGGAATCGAGAAAGATCTTCAACGTCGTCACCGATCCCGCGACGAACAGCGTGTTGAACATCCAACGCAGGAAGCCGGTATCCCACAGCAGCTTCTCGTAGTTGCCGAAATAGGGCGGGATCGGCAGCAGCTTTGGCGGATAGCTGAAGATCTCCGTGGCATTCTTCAGCGAGGCCAGGAACACATAGTAGAAGGGCGCCACCAGGATGAAGGTCACCAGCGCCAGCGCGCAGTGCCGCGCCAACTCGTTGCGCCGCCGGCGGCGCCGGCGCGCCCGGGCATGATCGGCGGCGACGCGCGCCCGATTCGCGCTGCCGGCTGCGGCGGGCGCTGCGAGCACCTGCGTCATCAGTCGACGCCTCTCCGGCCGCGCAGCAGCCGCATCTGGAGCAGCGTCAGCGCCAGGATGGCGAGGATCAGGACCAGCGAGATCGCCGAGGCGAAGCCGACCTTGTTGTTGGAGGCGAAGACGTAGAGCCAGACGCGATAGATGACCGTGGTGGTCGCCGTACCCGGCCCGCCATTGGTGAGGACGAGGGCGGTGTCGAAGACCTGCAGCCCCCAGATCGTGGAGACGATGACGGCGAAGAAGATGATTCGCCGCAGCAGCGGCAGCGTGAGATGGCGGAAGCGGGCGAAGGCGGAGGCGCCGTCGAGTTCCGCCGCCTGATAGAGCTCGCTCGGCAGGCCGATGATGGCTGCGACGAAGAACATCGCCCAATAGCCGACATTGCGCCAGACGTCGAGCACCGCCAGCACGATCAGGGCGTAGTCGGCGCCGAGCCAGGTGACCGGCAGCGCACCGAAGGCCTTGCGGACGTCGTTGAACAGGCCGAAATCCACATTGGTGAGGAACAGCCAGATCAGCGCCGCGACGACGCCGGGCACGAGCACCGGGAAGTAGACGAGGAAACGGTAGATCGCGCCGCCGCGCTCGATGCGGGCGAGGATCAGCGCGACGCCGAGCGCGCCGACCAGGATCGTCGGCACAGAGAGAAGGGCGAAGACCAGAGTGTTCTGGATCGAGGACCAGGCGCCGACCACGCCGGGAAGCTGCAGGAAGTTGTCGAAGCCGACGAACGTCGTGCCGCCGAAGATGCTGCCGGCGCGCGTGCTCCACCAGACCGTGCCGATGACCGGCACCACCAGGAAGGCGAGAAAGCAGAGGAACATCGGGCCGAGAAACATCCAGCCCGTCAATTCGCGACGGAGCCGCGCCCGGCGCGCGAGCCGGCGGTGGTCGGCAGGCGACAATCGGAGTCGCCCGGCCGCGCCAGCCGCCGGACGTATTGCGACCGTATCAGGCACGAGGCGTGAGCTTACGCCTGTCGCGGCGTCCTGTCCTCAGAGACCGACTTCATGCTTCACGATCTTCTCGACGTTGGCGACCGCTTCCTGCGCCGATTCCTTGCCGGCATAGCAGTTCTGGATCTCGGCCTCGGCCTGCTGCTCGACGGTGGCCCATTGCGTGAAGTTCTCGAGACCGACGGCGTGCTTCACATAGGCGGGCAGTGCTTCCGCCAGTTGCGGCGCCGCGTTCTTGCCATAGCCCTTGTCCGCCGCATCGATGCGCGCCGGATAGGTCCCGGAGTTGTCGGCCCAATAGGCGTCGTTCTCGCCGCTGGTCCACCACTTCAGGACTTCCCAAATCAGGTCCTGATCGGCGGACTTGGCGTTCACCATGTAGTAGGTGATGTCGTTGAAATTGACCTGCGAGACCGGCCCCGGCGGATAAGGCAGCAGCTTCCACTTGAACGGCACCGGATTGGGCAGCGCGGTCGAGGACGCAAGATCCGAGGACAGGGTGGCAAGCTTGCCGGCGGCGAAGGCGGCCGGCGCGGCGTCGTAGCTGTAGGTGCCGAGCGGCGGGGCGATGCCGTCCTTGAAGAGAGCGGCCATCTGCTGGGTCACGGTGACGACCTCCGGCAGGTTCACGTTCGGCGCCTTATGGTCCGGCGTCAGGTAGGAGCCGCCGGCCGCGCGTAGCCGCTGGTACCACTCGCCGTAGCCGCCGATCTGGATGCCGAAGCCCGCGCCATAGGTCTCGCCGGCCTTCGTCATCTTGGCGACGCAGTCGTGGAACGTCTCCCACTTGTCGACGAAGCTCTCGTCGTAGCCGGCGGCGTTGACCTTATCCATGTTGACGAAGAGCGCGTCCTCGACATGCCAGCTGATCGGCAGGCCGAGCAGCTTCGGCCCGTAGGCGGACGTGCGCTCCCAGTAGAGATACTTCGCCTTCTCCTCGGCGAAGGCCGGATCGTTGATTCGCGCGGTCAGGTCCGCGAAGGCGGTGCCGGCCTGATAGTCCGGATAGGAGCTCTCGGTCGTCATGTAGATGTCGTGGGCGCCCTCGGCGGCCGAGGTGCTGATTTCCTGCGCGGCGGTGTCCCACTGGTAGAGCCGGAAATCGAACGTCACGTCGGGGTGCAGGGCGGCGAAGCCTTCGGCGATGTGCTTGTGATGATCGACCTCGCCGTCCGACCAGGGACCGACCAGGAAGCGCACATTGCCCTTGAGCGTGGCGGCATTCGCCGGCCGTATTTCAAGGGCGAGGCCCGCCGCCATCGGTGCGGAGATGCCGAGCGCGAGCAATCTAGTGACGAAACGACGACGCGACAGCGTGCCGGCGAGATAGGCATCGGCGAGCGCACGGGTCTCAGCCTGCAGTTTCCGGTTCATCTTCCTCGTCTCCCTGTTTGAGCTGTCGCTCGATTATTTGTCGGTTGCGACCCCTCGCAACTGCTTGTACCGTTGCTCGGTACAATGTCGGTTTATACGCCCCGACGCCGTGTTGTGTCAATTTCAATGGCGGTTTTTCGCCCAGAACCGAAGGCGACAGGGCGCGCTGCCTGCATTGTACTGCTTTAGGAACAATCGCGAGATTCGGATGAACGAGTGGTATTCGGACTGGCTGCTGCGGCGGGGCGAGGTCTCGAGCTCGCTGGCCGATACCCTGGAGCAGGCGATCCGCAGCGGTCGGCTGTCGCCGGGCGCACAGCTGCCGACCCATCGCGATCTCTCGCAACGCCTGGGCGTCGCGGTCAGCACGGTCTCGCGCGCCTATGCCGAAGCGACGCGCCGCGGTCTGATCGACGCCACGGTCGGGCGCGGCACCTTCGTGCTGCCGACCGGCCGCGAGAGCGAGGCCGGAGCGCGCGACGGCCTGCGTCCCCTGGAGCGGCTCTATCTCCCGTTGATGCAGCGGGAGGACGCCATCAATCTCAGCCTCAACGAGCCGCTGACCGCCGGCACCGACGAACGGCTGCGCGACGCGATCGCGGCGCTGACCGCAAAGCGCGACCTCAACGATCTTGCGCACTACCAGCCGGCGCAGGGACAGATCGAGCATCGCGAGGCCGGCGCCGCCTGGCTGCGCGAACTCGGCGTCGAGGTCGCGGCGGACGATGTCTACGCGGTTTCCGGCGGCCAGACCGCTCTGATGACGATCTTCCTCGGCCTCGCGCGGCCGGGCGATACCGTGCTGACCGAGGAACTCACTTGGCCCGGCGCGCTCTCCGTCGGCCGCCTCACCGGCATCCGCCTGAAGCCGGTCGCCCTCGACGAGGAGGGGATGGTGCCGGAAGCTTTCGAAGCGGCCTGCGAGGCCTGGCGGCCGCGTTTCGTCTACACCATGCCGACCCTGCACAACCCGACCACGGCGACCGCGAGCCTCGCTCGCCGCAAGGAGATCGTGCGCATCGCCCGCGCCCATAACGTCCTGATCGTCGAGGACGACGCCTACGGCTTCCTGATCGAGCCGCGCGCGACACCCTATTGCCAGCTGGCGCGCGACATCACGATCTATCTGACCAGCCTCTCGAAGTCGATTGCGCCGGCACTACGGGTCGGCTTCATGGCGGTGCCCCCGCGCCTCCACAAGGCGATGCGCGCCGCCATGCGGGCGACCACGACCATGGTCTCGCCGATCCTGCTGGAACTCACGACGCAGATGATCCGCAGCGGCGCTGGGCGCGAGGCGACACAGACGCAGATGGCGGTGGCGCGGAAGCGGCAGAAGCTGGCGGCGTCGATCCTGGGGCCAGAAGGCTCGGCCACGACGTCGATGCATTATTGGCTGCGCCTTCCCTCGGACATGCGGAATGCCGTCTTCGTCGCCGATGCGCTGGCGAACGGCGTCGCCGTCACGCCGGGAGACGCCTTCACGGTGCTGCCGGGCCAGGACCCGGGCGGTGTCCGGCTCTGTCTCTGCGCCGAACCCGATGGGGCTCGCGTCGGGGCCGCG
>JBKOWC010000132.1:0-5759 GCA_046724215.1 Pseudomonadota bacterium
ACCGTATGGGGCGGGGGGGGACCCCGGGGGCGTTTGTTTTTTTTGTGGGGGGGCCGGGCTGGTGGCCGGTCCATAAACCACGCGGGGGGGGGGGCGACCTGCGGGTCGCCCCTACTGCAGCTGCCCGGCCTCGTTCGTCAGGCACCAGTAGAGCGTCGTCTTGCCCGCTGCCGTCACGCGCGTCAGCGTCGAGGAGCCGAGGGTGTTGCTGTAGTGATAGGTCAGCTTGTCGCCGCTCTCGGCGTCGTCCCAGGTGAGGTCGATGCGCGGGCTGCCGAGCGTCTTCTCGCAGCATTCGTGCTGGCAGTCGGCGACGCAGCAGCCCCAGGTCATGCTCTTGTCGGCCAGGCACTGGTGCAGCGGCTGTGGGAAGATGATCTCGATGTCGGACGGCTTGGCGATCACATGCGCCGCCTTGAAGCCGCCCTCGACGATCGCCAGCGGCGTGTCGACGAAGCGCGCCCGCAGGTTGTCCATGAGAGCCGTGTAGGGCAGGGCCCGCGCCAGCTTGGTGAACTCGTCGGCATCCATGCGGAAGCCGGGCAGGTAGCCGCGTGCCGGCTTGCCGGCGAAGAACGTCTTCGGGAACCGCTTGCCGAACTGCACGTCCTCGCTGCCGCAGAGCGTGACACCCTGGGTGATGCAGTCGGGACAGCCTTCGGTAATGGCCTCCTTCGCCGCTCCCGACGTCGGCGGCAGCGGCAAGGTCCCGGCCTGCGCCGGCGGTGCCGCCCATAAGAGCCATAAGAGAATGAGTGCGAGCGCCGTTAACGCCGGCAGGCGTCGTGAACCGAACATCCCCAAGTCCCCCCGACTCGAATCATTCGAAGCCTATCATGACCCGGCCGGCTCCCGCACCACATCCAGGAACGCCTTGACCAGCCGCAAGTCCTGCCGGTCGGCCAGGCAGGCGACATATTCCGTCATGTGGCGGGCGAGCCCGTCGATGGCGAGGGGGTGCAGGCGGGGGTCGTTGCCGAACTCGAAGTCGGAGACGATGCCGACGCCGAGGCCGGCGGCGACCGCCTCGCGCACGCCCTCGCGGCTGCCGATCTCCAGGATCTCGCCGATGACGATACCGGCCTCGGCCATCGCCGCCTCGAAGGCATGGCGCGTGGTGGAGCCGGGCTCGCGGAGGACGAGCCGCGGCCCCGCCAGTTCGACCGGCCGCACGCTGCGGCGTTTCGCCCAGGGATGCCCGCGCGGCACGAACGCGATGAGCCGGTCGCGGCGTAGCGGCAGGGTGACGAGGCGCGGCTCGCCCGCGACGTCCGCGACCACGGCCACGTCGCTGCGGTGCTCGAAGAGGCCGTGCAGCACTTCCTCGGAGTTGCCGATCGACAGCGACAGGCGCACGCCGGGATACTTCCGGCTGAAGGCGGCGAGGGCCGGGATGGCATGCTGCGGCGCGTCGGCGCCGACCCGGAGATGGCCGCTGCGCAGGCCGCGCCTCTCGGCCAGCAGCTGTTCCGCCTCCGCCTCCAGGCTGAAATAGCGCCGCGTGATCTCCAGCAGGCTGCGGCCGAGCTCGGTCGTCGCGATGCCGCGCCCGAGCCGGTCGAACAGCAGCACGCCGTAGGCGTCCTCGAGCGCCTTCACCTGGGCCGACAGCGTCGGCTGGGTCACGTGCAGGGCGTCGGCGGCGCGCGTGAAGCTGCCCTGGCTGGCGACCGCATGAAAGGCACGGAGCTGGCTGTAGTTCATAGGTACAGTCTATTTAATATATAGAAACTAGTGATTTGATTTATGATAGCGGCGGTCACATGTTCCTGGCAACGGTTGTTTCCCCAGGAGGTTGCCATGCTTGCCGCCATCCGCGATTGGCTGTTCCATCTGGTCCCGGTACCCACCGCCGACCGCGCCAAGGCCGACGGCGTGCCCTTCAACATCTTCTCGGCCTGCATGCTCTTCGGCGAGCGCCGCGACACCTGACGCAGGCGGCGACGCAAGGGGGATCTAATGACGAAGGACTCCGCCCACGATCCCTGGCTGCTGACGCCGGGGCCGCTCACGACCTCGGCCACCGTAAAAGCGGCCATGCTGCATGACTGGGGCTCGCGCGACGCCGGGTTCATCGCCATCAACCGGCGCGTCCGCGAGCGTCTCGTCGCGCTGGCGGGCGGCGAGGGCACGCATGTCTGCGTGCCCGTGCAGGGCAGCGGCACCTTCGCCGTCGAGGCCATGCTCGGCAGCTTCATCCCGAAGACCGGGAAGGTCCTCGTCCTCGCTAACGGCGCCTACGGCAAGCGCGCCGCGAAGATCTGCGACTATGCCGGCCGCGCCCATGTCGACCTCGAATGGCCCGAGGACCAGCCGATCGACCCCGCCCGCGCCGAAGCGGCGCTGAAGGCCGATCCCGCGATCACCCACGTCTTCGTCGTCCATTGCGAGACGACCTCGGGCGTGCTCAACCCGATCGCCGACATCGCCAAGGCCGTCGCCCGCGCCGGCCGCCGCCTGCTCATCGATTCCATGAGCGCCTTCGGCGCCCTCCCGCTCGACACGCGCGAGATCGCCGTGGATGCCGTCGCCGCCTCCTCGAACAAGTGCATCGAGGGCGTGCCCGGCGTCGGCTTCGTCATCGCTGCGAAGTCGGCCCTCGAAGCCTGCAAGGGCAACGCCCATTCGCTCTCGCTCGACCTGCACGACCAGTGCACGGCCATGGAGAAGAACGCCCAGTGGCGCTTCACGCCGCCGATCCACGTCATCGTCGCCTTCGAGCAGGCCTTGCGCGAGCACGAGGCGGAAGGCGGCGTCGCCGGCCGCGGCGCCCGCTATCGCCGCAACTGCAAGACCCTGGTCGACGGCATGCGCGCCCTCGGCTTCGAGACGCTGCTGCCCGACCATCTGCAGGCGCCGATCATCGTCACCTTCCGCATGCCGGCCGACCCGCGCTTCGTCTTTGAGCAGTTCTACGAGCGGCTGCGCGACCAGGGCTACGTCATCTATCCCGGCAAGCTCACGGTCGCCGACAGCTTCCGCATCGGCTGCATTGGTGGTCTCGGCGACGCCGAGATGCAGGGCGCGCTCGCCGCCATCACGGCCACGCTGGCCGAGATGGGCGTGAAGAGCGGCGCGCCCGCGCCGATGAAACGCACCGCCTGAGTTGCGCACCAACGGGTATAGGGGCGGATCTAAGACCCGCCCCTATAGAAGCCGCACTAACCTCATAGGGATCCACACCGATGACCTTCCGCTACCAGCGTTCCTACCGGGGCAAGCTCAAGGCCGCGATCGTCGACTGGGCCGGCACCGTCGTCGACTTCGGCTCGCTGGCGCCCGCCGCGGTCTTTGTCGAGGTGTTCAAGCGCCAGGGCGTCGAGCTCACCATCGACGAGGCGCGCGGCCCCATGGGCATGCACAAGCGCACCCACATCCAGGTGCTGACCGAGCTCGACAGCGTGCGCGCCCGCTGGCAGGCGAAGCACCGGCGTCTGCCCACCGCGGCCGACGTCGATGCCATGTACAAGGAATTCATTCCGCTGCAGCTCGAATGCCTGGCGGACTATTCGGCGCTCATCCCTGGCACCAAGGAGACCGCCGTGGCCCTGCGCAAGCGCGGCCTCAAGATCGGCTCCACCACCGGCTACAACGCCGAGATGGTGGCGATCAACCAGCGCGATGCCAAGAAGCAGGGCTTCGAACCGGACTGCACGATCTCGGCCTCGGACGTGCCGACGGGCCGCCCGTCGCCCTTCATGGCCCAGCTTGCCATGATCAAGCTCGGCGTCTGGCCGGTCGAGTCCTGCGTCAAGATCGACGACACCCGCCCCGGCATCGACGAGGGCCTCAACGCCGGCATGTGGACGATCGGCGTCGCCGTCAGCGGCAACGAGGTCGGCCTCTCGCTCAAGGACTGGGAGACGCTGCCGAAGGCCGAGCAGGCCCGCCGGCGCGACGGCGCCTCGGCGCGCCTCTACCAGTCCGGCGCCCACTACGTCGTCGACAGCATCGCCGACATCCTCCCCTGCCTCGACGACATCGAGGCGCGCCTCGCCCGCGGCGAGCGGCCGTAGGGACGAACGGCGGTCGCTCGCCGACATCTGTTCTTTGATTCCCCCGCGAAAGCGGGGGCCCGGGGCAGCCGCACCGTCACTCGCCCCTGGTCCCCCGCTTTCGCGGGGGAATCAATAGAAGAAGTATGGCGCAAGGGCACACGACGCACTACGTGCGTTCGCCCAGCGCCTCGTCCCAGAACTCCTTGGGTGGATAGGCGGGGTATTGCGGGAGCGCGTCTTTGATCTCGTGCCACGGCGCCTTCGACGCGACATGGATGTGGACGATGGGCCGGATGCCCGGGTCGTCGTCGAGCGCGCCGCCGATCGTAGCGAAGACGCCGCGCCCGACGTCATGCTATGAATATACTGACCGCGCCGCTGCACTGAGGGCCCAAGGCGATGCCAAGGTACTTCCATGGATTCGTCAGCCGTTTTTCCGCCGGCGGGCGTCACCAGTCGCCGGGCGACCGGCAGGCAGCGTGCTCTCTCCTGCAGCGGTCGGGCGTGTCCCCGCAGGGTATACGGCTGTTTCTCGGCGGGGAAGCCGTCGCGAACGCCGGGGATTGCCGCAAGCTGGCCGCCATCGTCGGCGAGCTGCTCGACCTGAAGCAGGTGCCCGCCGGTCCCGTAGCGCTGCTGCTGCCGGCCGTGCAGTCGGCGCGCGAGGCCGCGCGCCGCGCCCAGAAGCTGCAGACGTTCGGTCTCTCGGCCTCCGGCGCGCAGCAGTTCGCCGCCGGCCTGCCGGTGAACGACACCGAAGATCGCCGGCTTCTCCCGCAGATCGTCATGGCCGACCTCGGCGGCGCGCTTCCGGCCCATTCCCGCGGCGGACACAATCAATTGAGCCTCGACGATACGGCGGGCAAGGAGGACTAGCCGTCGCCGTCGCTGGCTGGCGGCATCAGGGACGGCGCGCGCTCGTGACGAAGTGCGTGGTGACGTAGAGGAAGCGGTCCTCGGCAATGCGGCGCCGCGCGACGGAGCGACCCTCGGTTGGATGGCCGACGCCGCGAGCAAGGCGGCGGGACCGTCCGGCCGCGAACCCCGTGCGACTCTGGCCCGATTTATCGCATCGTCTCGATGAGGAGTCGCCGCGATCGGCATTGAGCGCTGCGTCGTGGCGGCGCATAATGCCTCGGATCACGGCCGGGGGATGTCGGTCGTGCGGCGGCCGCGGATGGGGAATCGAACATGGTCGATCCGCGCTACGATCTCGCCCGGATAACGCTCTCGGTGCTCTTTCTCGCCATCTTGATCGGGGCGTCGCTGTGGATCCTGCGTCCCTTCCTGCCGGCCGTGGTGTGGGCGGCGACGCTGGTGATCGCGACCTGGCCGGTCATGCGCCGGGTGCAGGATCGTCTGTGGCACAGCCGCGGCCTCGCCGTGGCCGTCATGACGGTCGTGCTGCTCGTCGTCTTCGTCGTGCCGCTCTGGCTCGCCGTCTCCACGATCGTGACGAACTCCGGCCAGATCCTGCAGTGGGGCGAGGCGCTGACGTCGGCGGGCCTGCCCCCGCCGCCCGCCTGGCTCGGGTCGCTGCCGCTGGTCGGGCCCCCCGCGGTGAACGTCTGGGAGCAGGTCGGCGATGTCGGCCTGCACGACCTGCTGCTGAAGATCCGACCCTACATCGGCTCGGTCTCCCGCTGGTTCATCGCCGCCGTCGGCGGCTTCGGGGCGATCCTCGTGCAGTTCCTGCTGACGGTCGCGGTCGCCGCGATCATGTACGCCAAGGGCGAACAGGCGGCGGCCGCGACGCTCCGC
>JBKOWC010000030.1:0-3415 GCA_046724215.1 Pseudomonadota bacterium
GGCAGGAGCCCCGACAGGCGCGTGAGATCGACCTCTCCGTTCGTCAGCGCGGCGGCGAGGTGGGCATCGTTGATCACGCCGCCGCGGTAGCCGATCGCGCCGACCGTGAGATCGAGGGAGACACCGATGCCTTGCGGCAGCGCAAACGCTCCGGCCGCCCCCGGCTCCGGCGCCGCACCTGATGCGCCAGCGGCGGCGAGCAGCTTGTCGAGGTCGAGGCGATTGACGCTGAGCTGCACGTCCGCCTTGGCCGGCGTTCCGGCGATGAACTTCACGCCGCCGGCGGCGGTCATGTCGCCGAGCGCGACGGTGAAGTTCCGCATCTCGCCGCCGCCGGCGCCGTAGCTCACGTCGCCGCCGATCTTCGCGGCCTTGTCGAGGGCGAGCGGCGAGCCAGCCGACGCGCCGGGCGCGAGGCTGTCGAGGGCAGCGGCGAGATCGGCGCTCGCCGCGTCGAGCCGGCCATTGATGGCGAGCGGTCCTGCCGTCGCCACCGTGCCGGCGAACTTCGCCGTCGCGTCGCTCTTTGCAAGTCCCACCTCGCCGGAAATCTGCGCCGGCCGTTCGCCGGCCAGCGCGCCGGACGTCAGCTTGAATATGATCGGCACGCTGCGATAGGTGAGGCTACCGTCGGCGCGGAACGGCCCGCTCAGCGTATCGGCTCCGAGACTCGCGTTGAGGGCGTCGACCCTCTGCTCGGTCCCGCCCACGGCGTCGCGGTAAATCAGGGTGCCGTTCTTGATGGTGATGTTGTCGAGGCGGATGGCCGGACCGGTACCACCGGCGGGAGAGCCGGAGGCGCCTTCGGATTTCGCCAGCTCCCAGTTCACCTGGCCATCGGCGAGCCGCTCGATGAGGATCGTGGGCTGCACGAGGTCGATGCGTTGCACCTGGAAATTCCTGTCGAGCCAATCCAGGGGCGCGAAGGCCACGCGCACGTCGAGGGATTCGAGCGAGATCATGTCCGGCGCGCTGCCGCCGGCGATATTGGCGAAGCGCACCTTGCCGACCGAGAGCGCCGGGGCCCCGCGCCACAGGCCGGTCAGGGAGATGTCGCCGTCGATGACGATGTCGCGGCCGGTCGCCTGGCGGACCTGGGCGGCGATGCGTCCCTTCTGTGCGTTCCAGTCGATGAAGGTCGGCGCGATCAGGGCGGCTGCGATCAGCAGCACGACCAGCACGCCGACGCCGATCAGAACCTTCTTCATATGCATGCCCCCAACGGCCGTGCCCTCACTGGCGCCTGGCGCCGCAGCGTTTGCACCGGCCCGGATTCGGTTTATTGTATGGACGTACCGACCTGCAAGCATCTTGCGTGATCGGGATCAGAAGGAAGCGGACGGCGAGTGGCGGTGGCGCCATGGGCGATGTCGTTAACCTGAGCAAGTACCGCAAACAGCGGCAGCGTCTCGGCGAGGCGAAACTGGCTGCGGAGAACCGCGTGAAATTCGGTCGCGACAAGACGGAACGCGCCAATGCGCGCGCCGAGCAGGAGCGCAACGCCGAAAGCCTCGACAAGAAGCGCCTGGACGGCAACCGCCCGGACGACAAGCGCTCGGACTAGCTGCCCTTTCCCGCTTCACGTCCGCCATTTGACAGGATCGCGCCTGAACCCGCGATGAACCACCGGATACCGCCGCGGCGGCCTATTTCACCACGTCCATCACGCCGATGATGGCCACGACCTGCTCGCCGCGATCGTCGGCCAGCGGACAGTCGATCGATTCGAACCGCCGCAGGCCGCCGATCGAGAACGTCAGCGTGCCCGTGCAGCGCCGGCAAATACGGCCGGCGACGACGGAGCGGTAATACTCGTAGAGCTCGTGGCCGTACTCGCCGATGTTGACCCGGCGCACGGTCTCGCCGGTCCGGTTGCGGCCGATGATCTGGATGACCTCCTCGCCCAGCAGCTTGAACAGGAACTCACCATCCGGCTGCACGTCGACCAGGAAGAGATTGGCGACGATGGGCCGGTGGTCGAGGATGTCGAACATGGCGCGCGCCGGCATCCGGCCGCCATTGGCCGTGCGCCACCAGTCGGCCAGCTTCTTCACTTTCGGGCTGCGGAACTCGGTCGTCGCGTCGACCGTGCTCTCGACGATGTCGGCGATGCGCGTGAGATCGGCCGACTTCTCGTGCATGGCCGCGACTACACCCGGAGGACCTTGCCCGGGTTCATGATGTTGTCGGGATCGAGGGCAACCTTCAGCTGCCGCATCACCGCGACGCCGTCGCCATGCTCGGCCGTGAGGAAGTCCAGCTTGCCGTAGCCGATCCCGTGCTCGCCGGTGCAGGTGCCGCCGAGGCCCAGCGCGCGCAGCACCATGCGCTCGTTGATGCGCTGCGCCTCGGCCATCTCGGCGGGATTTTTCGGATCGATGACGAAGGTGACGTGGAAGTTGCCGTCGCCGACATGGCCGACGATCGGGGCCACCAGCGCCGAGGCGCGGATGTCGGACTTGGTCTCCGTGATGCATTCGGCGAGCCGCGAGATCGGTACGCAGACGTCGGTGGCCCAGACCTCGCAGCCGGGCCGCAGCGCCTTGTCGGCATGATAGGCGTCGTGCCGCGCCTGCCAGAGCCTGCTCCGGTCCTCGGGCTTCGCCGCCCAGCGGAAGTCGCCGGCGCCGTGCTCGGCGGCGATCGCCTTCACCATCTCGGCCTGCTCGGCGACCCAGGCGGTGGTGCCGTGGAATTCGAAGAACAGGGTCGACTGCACGGGATAGTCGAGCTTCGCGTAGCGGTTGAGCGCGTCCATCTGCACGTCGTCGAGCAGCTCGATGCGCGCCACCGGAATGCCGGACTGGATCGTCTGGATCACCGTGTCGACGGCGCCCTCCAGCGTCGGGAACGAACCCACCGCCGCCGAAATGGCCTCGGGTATGCCGTAGAGCCTGAGCGTGATCCCGGTGATGACGCCGAGGGTGCCTTCGGAGCCGACGAAGAGGCGGGTCAGGTCGTAGCCGGCGGCCGACTTGCGCGCCCGGCCGCCGGTGTGGATCAGGCGCCCGTCGGCGAGCACGACGTCCAGCCCCAGCACGTTCTCGCGCATCGTCCCGTAGCGCACCGCATTCGTGCCGGAGGCGCGCGTCGCCGTCATGCCGCCGAGGGACGCATCGGCGCCCGGATCGATCGGGAAGAACAGGCCGCTGTCCTTGAGGTGGTTGTTGAGCTGCTTGCGCGTGACGCCCGGCTCGACCGTCACGTCGAGATCCTCGGCGTTGACGCGCAGGACGCGGTTCATCTGCGACAGGTCGATGCAGACGCCGCCATGCAGCGCCGCCACGTGGCCCTCGAGCGAGGTGCCCGTGCCGAACGCGATGACCGGCACCTTGTGGCGGGCGCAGGCCTGGACGATGGCAACCACCTCGTCGGCGGAGCGGGCGAAGGCGACGGCATCGGGCGCATGCAGTGC
>JBKOWC010000169.1:0-8873 GCA_046724215.1 Pseudomonadota bacterium
TCGGCAGCGCCACGCGCCGCTCGAACTGGCCGTACGGGAGTTCAAGGCGTCGGATGAGGGCAGGCTCCGATGGCAATGGGAGGTCGCGCTCCGCGAGAACGACGAGGACGCCCTGCTCGAAGCGCGCCTCGATCCGCGCCGGATCGACCCCCGGCAGCGCGATCTCGATGAAGAGGTCGGTATCGGTCTCCACCATGTCAACAGGTGGCTCCCAGACCGGCGCCTGCGTCAGGCTGCCGAGTTCGAAGAAGCGCCGCTGCAGGCGCTCGGCCCGGTCGAGGGCCTGACAGGCCTCCGCCCACATCCAGATCGAGGGATCGCGTGAGGACATCGTCGGCGTCTTCCTTTTCGTTCCAGCCTGCACCGACGATTGCCCCATGACAACGTCGGCAGGCGTTGCCCGAGTTCCGGTCGGAAATCGGTGCAGTCTATCCGGGTGCGTGGCGAACGGCCGAAGTCTACTGCAGGAAACCCATGCTCTTCTAGCCAGGAGCCTTCATATGTAGGCATTGCGCCCACCCTTGACAGGGTGAACCCGCTTCTATGGATTGGCCGGCACGAGTGTTGGCGGGCAGGAAGGGCGGCCGGCCGATGGCCGAAGCGGCAAGGGTGGCGGCGGGAATGGCAGCGGTTCTGGTGGGCGCGCCGGCTGCCGCCGAGGTCATTGTCCGCGTCGACGATGTCTCTCGCACCTTCAACGACGTGCGCGCCGTCGACCGGGTGTCCTTCGCGCTGGTCCGTGGCCGCTTCCTCACCATCCTCGGACCGAGCGGCTCGGGCAAGACGACGCTGTTGCGCATGATCGCCGGTTTCATCACGCCGACCGAGGGGGCCATCCACATCGGCGGCCGCTCCGTCGCGGCGGTGCCCGCGCACCTCCGCTCGATCGGCATGGTCTTCCAGCGCCTGGCGTTGTTTCCGCACATGACGGCCGGCGAGAACATCGCCTATCCGCTGAAGATGCGGCGCTTCCCGCCGCGCGAGATCCCCGAGCGCGTCGAACGCTATCTCAACCTCGTGCGCCTGCCGGGCTATGGCGGGCGCCGCATTCACGAACTGTCCGGCGGCCAGCAGCAGCGGATCGCCATCGCCCGCGCCCTGGTGTTCGAGCCCGATCTCTTGCTCCTCGACGAGCCGCTGGCCGCGCTCGACCGCAAGCTGCGCGAGGACATGCAGCTCGAATTCCGCCGCATCCAGCAGCAGCTTGGCGTCACCACCATCAATGTCACCCACGACCAGCGCGAGGCGCTGGTCATGTCCGACGAGATCATGGTCATGGAGGCCGGCCGTGTCGAGCAGATGGCGCGGCCGGTCGAGACCTACCAGAATCCGGCGACGCGCTTCGTCGCCGGATTCATCGGCGTCACCAATTTTCTGCCCGGCGTGGTCACGGGGCGCGAGGGAGCCGATCTAGCCCGCATTCGCGTGGGAAGTCGCGAGCTGTCCGGCCGTTGCCCTGCCGGCGTGGCCCTGGCGGAGGGTCGAATGGTCGACTGCGCCTTGCGGGCGGAGCAGATCCGGCTGGCGCTCTCCGCCGAGGGACTGCGCGAGCTCGACGCGACGTTGCCAGCCACCGTGACCGAGGCCTTCTTCGAGGGCGATCGCATCGTCTATGGCGTCGAGTGCCCGGAACTCGGGGCGGCGCCGTTGCGGATATTCGACTATGATCCGCTGCACCGTTCGCCCTATTCCACGGGCGATCACGTGCATGTCGGCTGGAATGCGAGCGATCTCATGATATTCCCGCGCTGAGCGGGCGTTTGGGGCAAGCAAGGAACCAAGGGAGAGAGCCATGAGCGAGCGTACGGGGACGGCATCGAAAGTGACGGCGCCGGTTTCGCGCCGCCGACTGCTGCAGGGTGCGGCGGCACTCGGGGCCGTGAGCCTTGCCGGCTGGCGGCCGGCGCTGGGCGCCGAGCCGGAGAAACCGAAGGAGATGATCGTGCGCGCCTGGGGCGGCGTCTGGGTCGAGGCGCTGGAAGCCGGCGTCTCCAAGCCGTTCACCGCGGCGACGGGCATCGCCATCAAGCACGACCTGACCGAGGACAACGAGCTGCAGCCGAAGCTGTGGGCCGCCGTCGACCAGGGCCGCACGCCGCCCGTGCATGTGAACTGGGACACCGGCACCAATGCCGCCAAATCGATCCTGCACGGCGCCGGCGTCGACCTCGCGGACGTGCAGGGCCTCGACAAGCTGCTGCCGGCCGCGAAGCCCGTCGGCATGGACGGCTGGCCGATGATCAATTCCTACAGCTACGCCTACGTGCTGGCCTACCGCGACGAGGCCTTCCCGGGCGGCGCGCCGACGAGCTGGAACGTCCTGCTCGATCCCAAGTTCAAGGGCCGCGTCGGCCTCTATGACGACGGCATCGGCCTGCACGCCGTGGCCCAGGTGATGGGCGGCGGCAAGCTCGCGGACATCCCCGGCAACATGCAGCCGGCCTGGGACTTCTTCAAGAAGCTCAAGGAACAGAAGCCGCTGCTCGGCGAGGACCCGGACTTCACCAACTGGTTCCAGCAGGGCCAGGTCGACGTCGCCTGCACCATCCTCTCCAACGCCCGCGAGGCCAAGGGCAACGGCGTCAAGGTGTCCTGGACCGTGCCGCAGGAGGGCTGCGACCTCGAACAGGACGCGCTGTGGGTGCCGAAGAATCCGGCCGACAACGAGATCTACTGGGCGAAGCGCTATGTCGAGTTCGCGCTCACCGCCAAGGCCCAGGAGGCCTGGTGCGGCAAGCTCGGCCTGACGCCGGTCTATCCCGGCATCAACCCGCCCGCCGACCTCGCCGGCGATCCCGCCTATCCGACCAAGGCCGAGGACTTCGCCAAGTTCATCGTCGTGCCGATCAACCTGCGGGTGCAGCACGAGAAGGAGTGGTTCGAGAAGTTCAACGAGATCATGCAGGGTTGAACCGATCGCGCATTCGTGGCCGCGGGGGCGGATCGCGGAATCCGCCCCTGCTTTCGTCTCGGTCTCCCGGCATCGATGTCACGTCTCCTTTCCTGGCGCCTGCTCGACGCGATCGAAGCGGTCGCCGCCCGGCTGTGGCCGCGGCGCTTCGCCGCCGCCACGCCGTGGCTGTTCCTGCTGCCGGCGTTCCTGCTCGTCTTCGTGCTGGTCGTCGGGCTCGTCCGCATCGCGGGCTTCAGCCTGCATGAACTCGACACCAGCACCTACCGCCTGAAGCCGGAATTCACGCTTGCCAATTACACCGCGGTGCTCGGCAAGCTCGTCTATCTCAAGATCATCGCCCGCAGCGTCCTGGCTGCCGCCATCGTCACCGCCGTCACCATCGTGCTGGCCTTTCCCTATGCGTACGTCATGGTGCGCACGCCGTCCTCGGCCCTTCGCAAGCTGCTCCTCGTCAGCCTGTTCCTGCCGTTCTTCATCGGCCAGGTCGTGCGCGCCTATGGCTGGCTGATCGTGCTCGGGCGGCAGGGCATCCTCAACACGGTCTTCGGCTGGGTCGGCCTCGGTCCGTTCGACATGATCGCCAACTACGAGGCCGTCATCGCCGGCCTCGTCCAGTTCATGCTGCCGTTCGCGGTGCTGCTGCTGGCGCCGGCGATCACCGCCATCCCCGAGGAGATGGAACTCGCCTCCGAGAGTCTGGGCGCCAACTGGCTGCGCAGCTTCCGCCACGTCACCGTGCCGATGGCGAAGCCGGGGCTGATCGCCGCGGCGGTGGTCGTCTTCACCCTCACCGTCACCGACTACGTCATGCCGGTCATCCTCGGCGGCGGCACCAACGACTTCATCGCCAACGCCATCTATGACGGCTTCTTCGAGATCTCCGACCAGGGGCTGGGGTCGGCGCTGGCGATGATCCTCGTCGTGCTCGGCAGCCTGCTGGTCGCCCTCATCTTCGCCTGGCTCGGCGCCGGCACCCTGAGCTTCGTCAGGGAGCGGAGCGAATGAGTGCAAAACAACCCCATGCATTAAAAAATATCCCTTGTTTTTCAATGGTGTCGTTGTGACGACAAGTGCCGCTTTCGAGGCCGGTGCGAGCGCAGAGAGGGCGGCCGGGACATGACGAGCGCGCGCGGCAAGCGGGTGGTGCTGTGGGCGATCGTCTGGTTCAACCTGGTCTGCCTGGCCCTGCCGACCGTCATCATCCTGGCGACGTCGTTCACGGCGGGGAACATCATCCGCTTCCCGCCGGACGGGTTCTCGCTGCGCTGGTACGCCAAGCTGGCCGAGGAGACCGACTTCCAGGACGCCTTCTGGCGCTCGCTCTACGTCGCCGTCATCTGCACGCTCGTGAGCATCCCCAGCGGCACGCTGGCGGCGCTCTCCCTGGCGCGCCGGCGGCTCAAGTTCCTGCATGCGCTGCAGGTCTATTTCCTCCTGCCCTTCACCATCCCGCTGATCGTCGCCGGCCTCGGCATGATGCTGTGGTTCGGCGAGCTGCGCATCCTCGGCCAGCTCTGGCCCGTGGGCCTCGCGACCTGCATCATCAACCTGCCATTCATGATCTGGGCGGTGTCGGCGTCGGTGAACGCGCTCGACCCGGACCTCGAGAACGCCGCCGCCAACTGCGGTGCCCCGCCGGTGCAGACCTTCCTGACCGTGACGCTTCCGGCCGTCATGCCCGGCGTCATCACCGGCGCGCTGCTGATGTTCGTGCTCGCCTTCAACGAGTTCATCGTCAGCCTGCTGCTGACCGACGCCCACACGGTGACCCTGCCGGTGCTGATCTACAACTCGATCCGCGGACTGGTGACGCCGGACCTGGCGGCGGTCTCCGTCGTCTACATCCTGGTCGCCGTCGGCGCCATCTGGCTGCTCGACAAGCTGGTGGGGTTGGATATCTTCCTCAGGTCGAAGTGACGCGGCTTCGTTCCTCTCTTGATTCCCCCGCGCAAGCGGGGGTCCAGAGCAAGCGATCGTGTGTCGGCCCTGGACCCCCGCTTGCGCGGGGAATTCAAGGAGAGGAAACGTGCCGGAACAGGAGCCTAAGATGTCGCGCGACGTGAGCCTGCACGATCTGTCGAAACTGTCGGCGGCCGAGCGCCGCGCGCTGCTCGTGCGGTCGGAGGCGGAGCTGGGGCCGATCATCGAGAGGGTGAAGCCGATCATCGCGGCGGTGAAGGCCGAGGGCGACGCGGCGCTCGCGCGCTTTGCCCGCGAGTTCGACAAGGCGCCAGTGGCGGTCGACCGCATCGCCGCGACGAAGGCCGATTTCGAGGCGGCCTTCGACGTCGTCGAACCCGAGGTGATCGCCGCCATCGAGTACGCGGTCGACGGCATCCGCCGCTTCCACGAGGCGCAGAAGCCCGAGGAGATGTGGATGAAGGAGATCCGGCCCGGCGCCTTCGCCGGCGACCGCTTCATGCCGATCCCCTCGGTCGCCTGCTACGTGCCGCGCGGGAAAGGCTCCTTCCCCAGCGTCGTGATGATGACGACCATTCCGGCCGTGGTCGCCGGCGTGCCGCGCATCGCCGTGATCACGCCGCCCGGCCCGGACGGCAATGTGGATGCGGCAACGCTGGTGGCGGCGAAGCTGGCCGGCGTGAAGGAGGTCTACAAATGCGGCGGCGCCCAGGGCGTCGCCGCCGTCGCCTACGGCACGCAGACGGTGCCGAAGATGGCCAAGATCGTCGGCCCCGGCAGCCCCTATGTCGTGGCCGCGAAGCGGCTGCTCTCCGACGTCATCGATCCCGGCATTCCCGCGGGACCGTCGGAATCGATCATCCTCTGCGACGAGACGGCCAACGGCCGCATCGCCGCCCTCGACCTCATCGTCGAATCCGAGCACGGACCTGACTCGTCCGCCTTCCTCGTCACCGACAGCCGCGCCGTCGCCGAGGCCGCCCGCAAGGCCATCCCCGAATATTGGGGTCAGATGGGCGAGCAGCGCGTCGCCTTTTCTTCCGCGGTGCTCGGCGGGGCGCGCGGCGGCATCGTGCTGGCGCCGGATTTCGAGCAGGCGATCGCCTTCGTCAACGACTATGCGCCGGAGCACCTGGAGATCCTCGGCAACGACCCCTTTGCCTATCTCGGCCGCATCCAGAACGCCGGCGAGATCCTGCTCGGCGACCACACGCCGGTGCCGCTCGGCAATTTCGTGCTCGGTCCCAACGCGGTACTCCCGACGTCGGGCCAGGCGCGCACCTGCTCGCCGCTCTCGGTCTTCGATTTCATGAAGCGCTCGTCGATCGGCTATGTCACCGCCAGCGGCTATCCGGCCCTGGCCAAGCACGCCAAGGTCCTCGCCACCTACGAGGGCTTCGACGGCCACGCCAACGCGGTGTCGAGCCTGCGCGAAAAGGCGCTGAAGGGCTGAGGCGATGCGCGCGGTCCGGCTGCATGGCGTGGGCAAGCTGGCGGTCGAGGACGTGCCGCTCCCGGGCCCGCCGGGCGATGGGCAGGTCCGGCTCAAGGTTCTCGCCGCCGGCATCTGCGGGTCGGACCTGCACAACTTCAAGACGGGTCAGTGGATCTCGCGCCTGCCGGTGACGCCGGGGCACGAATTCACCGCCGAAGTCCTGGCCGTCGGCGCCGGCGTTACGCAGGTGAAGCCGGGCGACCGGGTGGTCGCGGATTCGCGCGCCGCCTGCGGCGCGTGCCCCCAGTGTCGCGCCGGCCGGTCGAACTTGTGCCTCTCTCTCGGCTATGTCGGCGAAGTCTGCGACGGCGGCTTCGCCGAGCAGGTCGTGCTGCCGGCAACCGGCGTCCTCCGGGTCGATTCCTCGGTACCACCCGAGGTGGCTGCCTTGAGCGAGCCGCTGGCGGTGGCCCTGCATGCCATCCGCCGCCTCGATCCGGCCAAGGACGAACCCATCCTCGTGGCCGGCGCCGGGCCGGTCGGCGGTCTCGTCTGCCTCATGCTCGACCACCTGGGGTTCGGGCCGGTGCTCTTCGCGGAAAGGCAGCCGCTGCGGCGCCGGCTGATTGCAGAGCAGATGCGGGCCAAGGCCGTGGGACTCGACGGGGCCGACATCGCCGCCGCCATCGGCGAGCGCCCGTTGCGCTTCGCGGTCGAGGCGACGGGCGCCGGCGCGGTCCTCGACCGGCTGGTCGGCCTCGTCGGCGGCGGGGCACGCATCGCCATGGTCGGGATCTTCCACGGACCGGCCACGATCAACGCCACCGCGATCGTCGAGCGCGAGATCGAGCTGCGCGGCTGCAGCGCCTTCGCCGACGAACAGAAGGCCGCGGTCTCGCTCCTCCCGGCGCTGGCCGCGAAGCTGCGGCGGTTCGTCAGTGCTCCCATTGCGCTCGAGGACGTGCCGGCCGCCTACCAGGCGCTCCTCGACGGGAACGCGCCGTCGCTGAAGACCATCATCAAGCCGTAGGTTCGACGGTCGCGGCGGCGGCGGCGTTCAGGCGGCCGTCAGCGCCAACGGCCTTCGACCCAGACCCAACCGCCGGGCCGGTGATCCCAGTGGCCGGGACGCCAGTCGCCGTGCTCGCGCCAGACATAGCGCCCGGGCGCCCAGAGATAGCGGGCGCCGTCCCAGCGCCAATAACCGGGCGTCCAGACCCAGCGGTGCGGCCCGACGGGCGGCGGCGGAATCGGTTCATAGCGCGGTGCCGGCGGCCCGATTCGAACGAACACGTCGGCATCGGCAGGCGCCGCGAGCGCCGCCACGGCGCCGGCGAAGGCGCCCACGAGCAGCAGTCGACGCGCGAGTTTGACTGGCCGCATGGAAGACTCCTGTTGACGGAACATGGCGCACAAAGGGTCGGGGCCCCCGCCTCGTTCCGCAAGTGCGGCGTCTTGGCGCGCCCGTCCGCGAACGATGCGGCAGGTTTCTTGTCCTCACCCGATGTAGGACAGGACGTCGTACGCCACGCCGCCGTGCGTGAACGTCGCCACCGTGCGCATGCCCATCTTGGCGTGGGCGCTGAGAGAGGCGGCGTTGTCGTGGCGGACGAAGAGGATGCCCTCGCGGCCGGGCAGCCGCTTGCGGAGCGCGGCGAACATCGCGCGCGACAGGCCCTGGCCGCGCTCGTCGGCATCGACGCAGATGGGGCCATAGACATAGGCGTCGGGCGCGCCGCGATAGACCGCAAGCATGGCCTGCAGGACCGGCACGTCCGCGTTGAGCGACAACGGCGCCGAGACCAGATAACCGATCACGCGGCCACCATGCCGGGCGACGATGACCGGCATCGCCTTGACCATCGCCGCCATGCGGTCGCGCGGAAAGCGGTGCGAGAGCGTGCCGCCCCGGTCCGGCTGGTTGCGGGCCTGCAGCTCGAGGATGCCGTCGAGGTCGGCAGTGGTGGCTTCCGCGATCTCGATGTCCATCGGGTTCATGATTCCCGGCTCAGATCGATGCCATGTAACCGCCATCGATATAGAGGCACTGGCCCGTAATGTAAGCGGCGGCGTCGGAGCAGAGGAACACGGCGGCGCCGACGAGGTCGTCGAGGCGGCCGAAGCGCCGCAGCGGGATCTTGCCGAGCATCGCCTGCTGCCATGCCTGGTCCTGGTAGAACACTTCCGTCAGCTCGGTGCGGAAATAGCCGGGGCCGATGCCGTTGACGCGGATGCCGCGCGGCGCCCATTCGGCGGCGAGCGCGCGGGTCATGCCGAGGAGCCCGCTCTTCGACGAGCCGTAGGGCACCGCGGTCGGCACGCCCACCTCCGAGGTGAGGGAGCAGATGTTGAGGATGGCGCCGCCAGCCTCGGTCCCTTGCCCGGCCGCCATGATGCGGGCGGCGGCCTGGGCGCAGAAGAAGGCGCCCTTGAGATTCGTATCGACGATGCGGTCCCAGAGCGCCTCGTCGACCGCGAGGGAATCGCAGACCTGCTCGACGCCGGCGTTGTTGACGAGGATGTCGAGGCCGCCCAGCGCCGCCGCCGCCGCATCCACGCCGCGCCGGGCCGCCGCCACGTCGCGCACGTCGAGAGCGAGGGCGG